>JBCKVB010000011.1:0-31648 GCA_038924245.1 Gammaproteobacteria bacterium
CGGGAACAGGCGCATCAGGCCGTCGTCCTCACCTGGGGTGAGGTGCGCCTCATCGGCTTTATCACCCGGCAAGAACTGAGCGATCTGCCGCCGGGGATCGGCGCGGCGGATGACGTGATCGTGTATTTGCCCATGGCCTACATGATCGGCGGCTACATGGTGGTGGTTCCCCGTTCCGCCGTGCAACCGATTGAGATGTCGGTGGAGGAGGTGCTGCGTTTCACGTTCACCGCCGGGATCACCGGCATCCAGGGCAAGCCGCCGCCCGCAAGACCGGAACCGGAAAAATCGGGGGCATAAGGGATCACATAAAAATGGGCACACGAATTTTTCGATCAAGCCGGATATTTTCATAAGGAATGTCATGATCCGGGGAGCGTCGCCAGTGTGGAGCATCGCCGTCAGCGTCCTGTTCGTGGCCGCTATCCTCGGCGTGTTGATTTATTTCGACGCCCACGAGCAGGTGCTTCTGTTGCTGGAGTGGCTGGACGCGCAGGGCGCGTGGGGGCCGCTGCTGTTTATCCTGGTCATGACGCTGGTGGTGGTGCTGGTGCTGCCGGGCGTGCTGTTCACCACCGGCGCCGGGTTTGTGTTCGGCGTGGTGGAGGGGACGGTGTACGTGGTGCTCGGCACGACCCTGGGCGCGACGCTCGCCTTCCTGATCGCGCGTTACCTGTTTGGCGCGCGCGCCACGCACTTCATCCTGGCGCACGCCAAGCTGAAGCTGGTCAGCGAGGAGCTGACGCCGCAGGGCTGGAAGATCGTGTTGCTGACCCGGCTGGTGCCGTTCTTCCCCTTCAAGCTCTCCAATTACTTCTTCGGGCTGACGCGCTTTTCGCTGCGCGGTTTCGTGTTGGGGACCTGCGCCGGCGTCATCCCGTTCTCGCTGCACAATGTGTATCTCGGCTCGATCGCCGCCGACATCGCCACCCTGGGCGCGCGCAGCGCGGAACGCAAACCCTGGAGCCGGGCCCTCTACGGCGCCGGTTTTCTCGCCACCATCGCCGCGGTGATTTACATCAGCCATTTGGCGCGCCGAGCCCTGGCGAAATACACGACTGAAGAGCCGACAGGAGACAAGCCATGCCGTGGATGAAATAGTTGCCATGGCGGTTTTTAATTCGCCGCCTGGCGCGCGCCCACGGTTTCCTCGACCCGATGGCCGTGCTGGCGCGTCTGCACCGCTTCGCCCAGCCCTCCGAGGTGGGCGAGCCGGTGGAGCTGCTGCGCGCCGGAATGGTGTTCCATGCCCGCGGCCTCATCAACAGCCGGGTGATCCAGCACAACCTGGACTGGGTGTGGCCCTACTGGATCGAACGCCAGTTCGATCCCAATGACGACGCCTTCATTCCGCGCGCCTTTTCCATCACCCATGTCAATCTCACCCATCGCAACTGGACCGCCGTCGGCTGGCCAGATTGCCCGGAACTGCCCATCGTTGACCCGCGCGGTTTGCTCATTCGGCACCGGCTACTCGTCGCTCGCCTACCTCAAGCGCTTCCCCATAAACGTGCTCAAGATTGACCAGAACTTCGTGCGCGATATCGCTTCCGACCCGAACGACGCGACGATCGTCAAGGCCGTCATTGTGATGGCGCACACCCTCGGCATGCGCGTGGTGGCCGAGGGCGTGGAGACGCGCGAGCAGCTCGAGTTCCTGCGCGATGCTCTCGTGAGGCCTGTACCGTTGGAAACGATGAGCACGGAGACGCGCAAGCAGACCCTGAGAGGCCAGGGCTGCGACGCCATGCAAGGTTATTTTTTCAGCAAGCCGCTGCCGGCGGAGGAAATCTCCCGCCTGCTGCGGGATACCTGGAATACTGATCCCGGCTGACCACAGGCCGCTGATTCGAGCCGAGGTGAACGAGCCGTTCCATGCGGGCCATGAAAAAGGCCGGAGAGCGTCCGGCCTTGGGTGATTTGGTGGAGACGAGGAGGATCGAACTCCCGACCTTCGCATTGCGAACGCGACGCTCTCCCAGCTGAGCTACGTCCCCGAATTCTGATGTGGCCACCAGCGGTGTGGACTGAAATATGGCAAGCATTCTAACACCCTTTAGTGCGTTGATGAAGCGAGCGCCCTACAGTACCATCGCCCGATGAGCACCACTTCATCCACTCGCCTCTCCATCATCATCCCCACGCTGAACGAGGCGGAATCCATCGCTGCGGCCCTCGCTGGCGTGCAGCCGTTGCGCCATGCCGGGCATGAAGTGATAGTGGTGGACGGCGGCAGCGACGATGCCACAGCAACGCTCGCCGCGCCACTCGCGGACAAATTGCTGCGTAGCCCGCGCGGGCGCGCCCTGCAAATGAACGCGGGCGTTATTGCCGCACAAGGCGACATTTTGCTGTTTCTACACGCCGACACGCGTTTGCCCACGCACGCCGATCAACTCATCTTCGACGGTCTCCGGCGGAGCGCGCGCGGCTGGGGGCGGTTTGACGTACGGCTGTCCGGCGCGCAGCTGCTGCTGCGTGTGGTGGAAACACTGATGAACTGGCGCTCGCGCCTCACCGGCATCGCCACCGGCGATCAGGCGATCTTCGTGCGCCGCGCCCTGTTTGAGAAAGTCGGCGGATTCCCGGAGATTCCACTCATGGAAGACATCGCCCTCGCGCGCGCATTAAAAAAATGCGGCCCGCCGCTTTGCCTGAAACAGCGTGTGCTCACCTCCAGCCGCCGCTGGGAACAACACGGCATCCTGCGCACGATTTTTTTGATGTGGAGGTTGCGGCTCGCGTATGCGCTGGGCGCTGATCCGGCGCAACTCGTAAAGCGTTATTACCCATGACAAACCGCACACCATTTCCCATGGGAATGATCTTGATCTTCGCCAAGGCGCCCGTGGCGGGCGCGGTGAAGACGCGTCTGATTCCCGCGCTCGGCGCGCAAGGCGCGGCGCGGCTGCATGAACAGTTGGCGCGGCATTGCATCGCGCAGGCCGTTGCCGCTGGTCTTTGTCCGGTGCAACTTTGGTGCGCGCCGGATACGGCGCACCCTTTTTTTGTGCAGTGCCAAAAAGATTACGGCGTGAGCTTGCATACACAGCAAAGCGCTGATCTCGGCGCACGCATGGCGCACGCCTTGAGCGCGGCGCTGGGTTCCGCCTTACCCAGCGCCGGGTATGCCGTGGTCATCGGCGCCGATTGCCCGGCGCTTACCGCGCACGACTTGAGCGAGGCCTTGCGCGCGCTGGAAGAAGACTATGATGCCGTGCTCGGCCCGGCCGAGGACGGCGGTTATGTGTTGCTGGGTCTTAAACGGGTCGCTTTAGAACTGTTTGAAAATATCCCGTGGGGGACGGAACAGGTGCTCGACCTGACACGCGCGCGCCTGAAACAGTTACAATGGCGCTGGCATGAATTGCCCGCGCGCCGTGATGTGGACCGGCCGCAAGACATTGAACATCCGTTAGTCCAGAACTTATTGCACACCTCATGAAACCCTCTCCGGCACGTATCGGCATCGTCACCGTCTCCGACCGCGCGAGCGGCGGCGTTTACAAAGACCTGGGCGGCCCGGCGCTACGTGCGGCGCTGGAGAAAATCCTCGCCACGCCGTGGGAAGCGCTTTCGTGCGTGATTCCCGACGAGCAGCCGGTGATCGAGGAAACGCTGAAAGACTTGTGCGATGCGCAGGGCTGCTGCTTGGTGGTCACCACCGGCGGCACCGGCCCCGCGCCGCGCGACATCACGCCGGAGGCGACCGCCGCGGTGTGCGACAAGATATTGGACGGCTTCGGCGAACAGATGCGCGCGGTGTCGCTCAAAATAGTGCCGACCGCGATTCTGTCGCGCCAGATCGCGGGCATACGCGGCAAGACGCTCATCATCAATCTGCCGGGCAAGCCTTCTTCCATCAACGACTGTCTGCACGCGGTATTCCCCGCCGTGCCCTATTGCATAGACCTCATCGGCGGGCCATATCTGGAAACCCACCCCGAAGTACTCACCGCCTTTCGCCCCAGGAAATAAACGACGACATGATGCTTGCTGATTTCCTGAAAACCTTACCGCAATATTTGATTCCGCAGCACCCGTTGTCGAAGCTCATGTATGTGCTCACACGCGCACGCCTGCGCGTGTGGAAAGAGTGGCAGATCCGCTGGTTCATCCGCCGCTATGGCGTGGACATGAGCATCGCCGCACAACCCGATCCGCTTGCGTATGAAACCTTCAACAGCTTTTTCACACGCGCGCTGAAGACAGGCGCCCGCCCCCTCGTGACCGGCGCGGACGATATCACGTGTCCGGTGGATGGTGCGGTGAGTCAGATGGGTGCAATTGAAAGTGGACGTATTTTTCAGGCCAAGGGCCATACGTTCGGCCTTGAAGATTTACTCGGCGGTTCTACTGAACGCGCCGCGCTGTTTCGCAACGGGCAATTCGCAACTCTCTATCTCGCACCCAGGGATTACCACCGTATTCACATGCCGTTCAGCGGACGCTTGCGCGAAATGATCTACGTACCGGGCCGCCTGTTCAGCGTGAACGCGCGCACTACATCGGTAGTTCAGGATTTATTTGCGCGCAACGAGCGTGTGATCGCCATCTTCGACACCGACGCCGGGCCGATGGCGCTGGTGCTGGTGGGCGCGCTGTTTGTCGCCGGCATCGAAACGGTATGGTCGGGCGCCGTCACGCCGCCGTTCGGAAAAACGATCCAGCAGTGGAGCTATCAAGACAAGAATATTCGCCTGGAACGCGGCGCGGAGATGGGGCGTTTCAACATGGGCTCGACGGTGATCGTGCTGTTCGGCCCAGGCCGCAGCGCATGGCGCACCGGCCTCTGCGCCGATACGGCGGTGCGGATGGGGGAGTTGCTGGGCAAGATTAAAAATTAGGGAACCTCTGATTTATTCGTCATTCCGGGCGCAGCGTAGCGAAGACCCGGAATCCAGTGCTTTTAGTTCAACGACTTACTGGATTCCCGCGTGCGCGGGAATGACGGAAAAGGAATTAATCAGAGTTCCCTTAGAAAGTGCCGTTAAGGCCGACGCTATTAATCCCGCAGGATAGGCAGTCCACCCCCACCCTAGCCCTCCCCCTCAAGGGGGAGGGGATTGGTTGGATTCAGCATCCGCTGCGGCGCTACTCTTCTATCTTCAACGCCAGGAACAGTGTGCTTCTGCCGCGCTGCACCAGGATGGGGACGGACTTGTCCTTGGGTAGGGTTTCCACCTGTTTGGCGAATGCATTCACGCTCTTCACGTCTCTGTTGTTGAGCTTGAGGATCACGTCGCCGCGGCGCAGGCCCGCGCGCTGACCGGGGCCGCTGCCCACTTCGCGCACCACGATGCCGCTGTTCACGTCCAACTGTTTGCGCTGCACGGCGCTCAAGTCTTCCACGGTGATGCCTAACCTGTTATCGGAGTGGTCTTCCGTGTCGTCCTGACCGAGCTTGATTTCCTCATCCTTGGGTAGTTCGGCAATCTTCACTTTCAGGGTGAGCGGCTTGCCGTTGCGGATCACCTTCACCGGCAGGCTATCGCCCACCTTGCTCCTGCCGACCAGGCGCGGCAGCATGGAGGATTCTTCCACCGACTTGCCGTTGAACTCGATGATGATATCGCCCACCTGGATGCCGGCCTTGTGCGCCGGGCTGTCGGGCAGCAGCTTCGCCACCAGCGCGCCCTGCGGCTTGTCCATGCCGAATGATTCGGCCAGCTCCGCGGTGACGTCTTGAATCAAAATACCGAGCCAGCCGCGCGTGACCTTGCCTTTGTTCTTTAACTGATCCACCACTTCCATCGCCACGTCTATCGGGATGGCGAACGACAGGCCCATGAAGCCGCCGCTGCGGCTGTAGATTTGCGAGTTGATACCGATCACCTCACCATCCATGTTGAACAGCGGGCCGCCGGAGTTACCCGGGTTGATGGCGACGTCGGTTTGAATGAACGGCACGTAGCTTTCGGTAGGCAGGCTGCGCCCGATGGCGCTGATGATGCCCGCGGTGGCGGAATGATCGAAGCCAAACGGCGAGCCGATGGCGTACACCCACGCGCCGACTTTCAGATTGCTCGAATCGCCGATTTTGACCACCGGCAGATTGTTCGTGTTGATCTTGAGCAGCGCGATGTCGCTGCGCTCGTCGCGCCCCACGACTTTCGCGGTCAACTCGCGCCGGTCGCTCAGGCGCACGATGATCTTGTCGGCGTTGTCCACCACGTGGTTGTTGGTGAGGACATAACCCTCGGCGGAGATGATGAAACCGGAACCCAGGGAATGGGTGTCGAAGTCGGGCGCATTGCCGCGATCGCCGAAAAAGTGGCGGAAAAATTCGTCCAACGGCGTACCGTCGGGCATACGCGGCATATTCGGCGGCATATTCGGCGGCATCTTGGGGTGTTTCATCTTTTGCGTGGTGCTGATGTTCACTACCGCGGGGCTGCTCTTTTCGATGAGATCGGTAAAGTCCGGCAACTCGCGCGCCTGCGCAACAAATGCGAGGCTCGTCAACCACCCCGCCATAACAATAAACAAAATGCGCCTGACTGCGCTGACCTGTTTCATGAACACTCCTGACCAGATAAATTTAAGTGAATAAGTTTGGTACACAAGGTTAGGCGGACAGGGTGTTGAGCGCGCGCAATCTGTTCGATCATGGCGTCTTTTCCATCTGGATGGACTCGGCGATCATGCGCACCGTCTGTTCCGGCACTCCGCCCACCACGGTGATCTGGTGCTCCCGCAGCACGCTACCGTAGGCGCGCACCGCGCCCACTTGCCTGGAGCCCTTGAAGCCGGGCGTTCCATTGAGTTTCTCGATAAACACCGAAACCGCGGCCAGGCCATCGGACAGGACGATGTGTTCCATGGGCGCGGCATGGGCGATCAGGGTGCGGTGACCGTGTTCGGTTTGCGTGAATCCTTCGGGCATGCGCGTAATGCGCCATATTTTATCCGGCGCCGGCGCGGCCTCGGCGCGCGGAGCGGCGCTTTGCGTTGCGGCGCTCTCATCCGGATCGGGCAGTCCGGCGGGCGGCGACGCGTGCAACTCCAGGGTAATGAACATCAGTTGTTCAAGCGGCGCGCCCTGCGCGTTGATGAGCTCATATCTGAGCAGCAGGCCGCTGGCTTCATCTATCCAGAGACGATAGCCGTAGCGGTAGGCATCGCGCGGGCTCACCAGCACCACGCGCGTCAGACGATCCGCCACCCGCCCTTCCCCGCCCAGGGAAAAATGGTAGTACTTGTCCAGCGCGGCATTGTTGCTGAGCAGTCCGGCGGGAAACGGTTTGCGCGGACGGCTCTTGGCCACCACCTCGGCGCTGTGCTGATATTGAATGTTGGTGATGACCTTCGGATCGCGCATCATCTCGCGCCCCACCCCGTTGAGCGCGATGAGCCGCTCCTGTTCGCCCTTGGGGCCAGCGCCGTGGATGAGGCGCATGCTTATCATGTTGCCGTCATGCAGATAGACGAAGGTGCCTTCGTAATTGAGCGTGTGCACCGCGGTGGACATCTTTTCCAGCCACTGACGCGCGGCGGCCGCGCTATCCTCGGCGTAAAGCGGCGCCGCGGACAGCAGCAGCGCGCACGCGGCGCTCACGGCGAGCGGCCTCATACGGCGTGACTTCACTCGTTGGCGTCGAAGGCCACGATCCGAGCATAGGGCAACATGCCCTGCATGCCGACGGAGGTGACGTATTCGTTATGGTTGGTGAGGTAGTTATGCAGTTTCGGAGAGTGTAGCTTATTGGCCACCAGCTGGGTTTGTGCGCCGGGCGGGTTACCGCCGGCATGTTGCACCGCCATGACAGGCGCGGGTGCGGCGGCGAATTGCACTGTTCGCGGCGGGGCGGTCTGTACGCTCAGCACCGCCACTGCCGCGATGGAGGCGGCGACCGCGAGGCCGGTGAACCATTTCAGGGCTGGCATTCCGGGCCGGAGGGCGCGCGGGGCGAATACAACGGGTTCGGATTCCAGGGCCTTGGCGACGCGCTCGCACAGACAGGTTTTCACCTCCGCGCGCCCGCTGCCGCGCAGTACAGCGCCGATCAGGTGATAGTGCCGCCAGCAGTGGCGCAACTCGGGCTCTTGTTCCAGTGCCGTAATGAGATGGCCGGCCTGGGGGTCCTGCACCTCGCCGTCCACTAATGCGGATATTTCTTCTTTACTTGCCATAGCCTGCACCTGTCTATATGTCCATGATAACTCAATCCAGCAACGGCTTTAACTTGTGGTCTATCGCCTCGCGCGCGCGGAAGATGCGTGAACGCACCGTGCCCACCGGGCAACCCATGGCCGCGGCGATCTCCTCATAACTCAAACCCTCCAACTCGCGCAGCGTGATGGCGGTACGCAAGTCGGGCGGCAACTGTTCGATGGTGTCGAACACCGTGCGCCGTATCTCGTCGGTGAGCAGCAGATGCTCCGGTGTGCTGTTTTCCTTGAGCGCCGGCTCATTGGCCAGGTGCTCGGCGTCCTCCATCTCGATGCCTTCCGCCGGCGGCCTGCGTCCCTGGGCCACCAGATAATTCTTGGCCGTGTTGTCGGCGATGCGGTACAGCCAGGTATAAAACGCGCTGTCGCCGCGAAAATTGGGCAGCGCCCGGTACGCCTTGATGAACGTCTCCTGCGCGATATCCTGGGCCTCGCTAGGGTCGCGCACAAATCGCCCGACCTGCTTTATAATCTTGTGCTGGTACTTGAGCACCAGCATGTCGAACGCCCGCTTGTCACCCTGCTGGACACGCCGCACCAACTCCTGGTCAATCGTTCGCTCGGCCACTTAAGGCGTCCCCTTGCGGTCGCGGGCAATTGCCAGTGCTGCTTCAATAGACTGCCTCAATCCTATATAGTTCGCGTTTACCGCTGAATTTGTCTTATCCATGAGCCATTTAAACCAAGTCTTGATGCATTATGACCGCAAACCACCGCTACGCCAACCCGCCGCATGAGCACTGAGCATTTTTCCGACGTGCAGGGACGCACTAGTGTCGCAGGGAAGAGCGAAGCGAAGGGATCCAGGATGCCGGGAGCGACCGACGTGCTCATTATCGGCAGCGGCGCGGCTGGACTCAGTCTAGCCCTGCGTCTTGCGCCTTCGGCCAAGGTGCACCTGGTGAGCAAAGGCATTTTGCGCGAGAGCGCGAGCCTGTACGCGCAGGGCGGCGTCTCGGCCGTGCTGCACAAGGACGACTCCATCGCCTCGCACGTCGAGGACACCTTGAGTACCGGCGCCGGACTGTGCGACCCGGACATCGTGCGTTACACCGTGGAGCACGGGCGCGAAGCGGTGGAGTGGCTGATCGCGCGCGGCGTGCCGTTTACCAAAGAGCGGCAGCCCGACGGCGGCAATGATTATCACCTGACCCAGGAAGGCGGCCACAGCCACCGGCGCGTAATTCACGCGACGGACGCCACCGGCCGCGCCATCGAGACTACCCTCGAAGCGCAAGTGCGCGCCCACCCGAACATCAGCCTGTTTGAAAACCACATCGCCATAGACCTCATCACCGCAGTCAAGCTGGGCCAAAAATCGCAGCGCTGTCTGGGCGTGTACGCCCTGGATCGTGAGGCCGGTCACGTGGTGACGTTGCGCGCGCGCTGCGTGGTGCTCGCCACCGGCGGCGCGGGCAAGGTGTACCTTTATACCAGCAACCCGGACGTCGCCACCGGCGACGGCGTCGCCATGGCCTGGCGCGCGGGCTGCCGCGTGGCCAACATGGAATTCATCCAGTTTCATCCCACCTGCCTGTATCACCCCAAGGCAAAGTCGTTTCTCGTCACCGAGGCGGTGCGCGGCGAAGGCGGGCGGTTACTGCTGCCGGACGGCACACCGTTCATGCACAAGTTCGACCCGCGCGGCGAGCTCGCCCCGCGCGACATCGTGGCGCGCGCCATAGACCATGAAATGAAGCGCCGGGGGCTGTCTTACGTACATCTGGATATATCGCATAAACCGGCGCAGTTCATCCGCGAACACTTTCCCAACATCCACGCGCGCTGTCTGGAGTTCGGCTATGACATGACCAGAGAGCCGGTGCCGGTGGTGCCCGCCGCGCACTACCTCTGCGGCGGAGTGATGACCGACCGCCACGGGCGCAGCGATATTCCCGGCCTGTACGCCATCGGCGAGGTGGCGCACACCGGCCTGCACGGCGCCAACCGCATGGCGAGCAATTCGCTGCTGGAGTGCTTGGTGTTCGCCGCCGCTGCGGGCGCGGACATCCTCACACATCTGGCCGAGGCCCCCCCGCCCACCGCGCTGCCCGCGTGGGATGAAAGCCGCGTGACCGACTCCGACGAGGAAGTGGTTGTGTCGCACAACTGGGACGAGCTGCGCCGCTTCATGTGGGATTACGTCGGCATCGTGCGCACCAACAAGCGCCTGCAACGCGCGCAGCACAGAGTGAACCTGCTGCTGGGCGAGATCGCCGAGTACTATTCCAACTTCCGCGTCAGCAACGACCTGATCGAGTTGCGTAACCTAGCGCTGGTGGCCGACCTCATCATCCGTTCCGCGCTCGCGCGCAAGGAGAGCCGCGGCCTGCATTACAACAAGGATTATCCGGACATGGAGCCGGCGGCCGTGAACACCGTGCTCACCCCGCCCAATTACAACATCTGAAGCCGTGCGCGCAGCTTGCGCGAACTCTCCGCGTCCAGTGCATCGGCCAATAACACCACGGATTGCTGCCCTCCAAAGCGCCCGCCGCCGAAATTGAGCAGCACCAGCCAGGGGCTGACGTAACTGCCCGGTTTGAGCTGCGCGCGCTGCTCTTTTCCGTCCGCGTGTATTAAAAGCCAAGTGTCGTCGCACTCCCACACCAGGCGCGTAATCGCGCGTTCGCCACGGCGCAAGGCATGATGACGAACGTTGATTACCAAGCTAAGCAGCAACGCGCCCGCCAAAAATATCCGCCACCACCAGGCCAGCGGCAACAGGACAAGCAAAGCCAGCGCTCCGCCGTGCGCCACAACCAGCAGCGCGGCGAGCCCGCGTGAAGGCCGTAATTCCAGATTAAGCGGAACCGGAAGCATGGTGCAAAGCGTGCTTTGCGTCCGCCCCCCTGTCAAGTCATGCCGGTCAGGTTACAATAGGACATGCACTCCGAGTGGAAGACATTTTTACAGGCGCGCGGCGCGCTCGTCGCAGAGGACTGCGTGCAACACTTCGGCGCACCGCAGGCCGAGCTTGAGGCGGCAACATCGGGCGACATATTGGCTGATTTGTCACATCTCGGTCTGATTGAAGCGCGTGGCGCGGATGCCTTCGGTTTTTTACAAGGGCAATTGAGCAATGATTTAAGCACGGCAAGCGAAACGCGCGCGCAATTCAGCGCCTGGTGCAGCGCCCAGGGGCGCGTGCTGGCGCTGATGATGGTGTTCAAGCGCGACGACGCCTATTACCTGCAACTGCCGCGCGAGATTCTAGAGTCCACTCTAAAACGGCTGCGTATGTTTGTATTGCGCGCGCAGGTCACACTCACGGATGTGAGTGATGCGCTGCTGCAAATCGGGCTATCCGGCACACAAGCCGCGGACCTGTTAAACAGCCGGTTTGGCGGGGCTGCGGCCCGTGCGCCGGATGCGCCCTATGCCGTAGTCCAACACGAGCAAATCAGCATCGTGCGCCTGCCGGGCCGGACGCCGCGCTTCGTGCTGATCGGCCCTTGTTCCGCACTGCGCGCGGCATGGGAGAAGCTCTCCGCCGCGCTGACGCCGACGGGCGGCGCGCCCTGGAAGCTGCTGGATATCCGTGCCGGCCTCCCCGCCCTGTACCCCGACACGCAGAATCAGTTCATCCCGCAGATGCTCAACCTCGATGCGCTCGATGCGGTGAGCTTCACCAAGGGCTGCTATCCGGGCCAGGAGATCGTGGCGCGCGCGCGTAATCTGGGCGAGGTGAAGCGCCGTTTATATCTCGCTTCGGTTCAGTCCGAAACCGCACCCCATCCCGGTGCTGCGTTATACGCGCGCGAAGGCGCGCAAGCCGTGGGACAGGTTATCAGCGCGCAAGCCTCTCCCGCAGGGGGGGTTGACCTGCTCGCCGTGGTGCAAACCGGTCAGGCCAAGCCGGACAACGTGCATCTCTCCGGCCTTGGCGGGCCGCTGCTGCATTTTAGTATCGTTGAAAAAGATTCCGGCTAAGGCTCATGTCCGGTCCTCTGCTGCCGATAGAGCTATAAAGAAGCGAGCGTGGTCTCCATGGAAGAAACCGCGGAACAGGTACAGGCGATGCAGCGCCTGCTGGCGGACTGAGCCCGGGATCACGCTTAATCTCCGCATCACCGGCAGCGTCCAATCTGCTATTGCGCTTAGGACTATCTTTGTGTATAATTCGCCGGTTCTGTGTATGCAGTCTTGATATATGGAACATACGCGTCTCTGATCTCTCTCCGGTTTTATACCGCAGGTTTCCTGACTAGCGACGTATAAGGAACCTGGCGGTCATCCCCAGCCACTGCGGCGCCCGCCCCTAACAGTTCGCCACACAGTTCGTGCGCAATCCGTTAAGCCCCGGTTTATTTTTATTTACTTTTTAAATCCGCGCGTGGACCGCGGGTGAGGATACTATTTTGTCATTTCAATCATTAAATCTTGATGCAAGACTGTTGCGCGCCATTGAGGCGAGCGGCTACACCACCCCTACCGAGATTCAGAGCCAGGCCATTCCGGCGGCGCTGGCGGGCCGTGACCTGATGGCCTCGGCGCAGACCGGCACCGGCAAGACGGCGGCGTTTGTTTTACCCGCGCTGCAGCGCCTGCTCACGGCTTCCACAAGCCAGGGCCGCGGGCCGCGTCTGCTGGTGTTGACTCCCACGCGGGAGCTCGCCGCGCAGATACTGGAGTCCGTCAAACGTTACGGCAAATTTGTGCAGTTGCGCACCGGCGCCATCGTCGGCGGCGCGCCTTATCCCGCCCAGGAAAGACTGCTGCGCGAAAAGCTGGACATTATGGTCGCCACCCCCGGCCGTCTGATTGATCACATGGAGCGTGGCCGCGTGGATTTCTCGCGCGTTGAACTGCTGGTGCTGGACGAGGCCGACCGCATGCTGGACATGGGCTTTATCGAGCCCGTGGAACTCATCAGCAAGGCGACGCCGAATACCCGCCAAACGTTGCTTTTTTCCGCGACGCTGGAGGGCAATGTAACAGGGCTCGCAAAGCGGCTGTTGAAAGACCCGATGCGCATCCAGGTGGCGCAGGCGCAGGAAAAACACACTCAAATCACCCAGCACATGCATCAGGCCGACGACGTGCGCCACAAACGCCGCTTGCTCAACCACATCCTGTGCGCGCGCGAGCTTACCCAGGCCATCGTGTTCACCTCCACCAAGCGGGCTGCCGATGAACTAGCGCAAGACCTCACCGCCGACGGTCATGCCTGCGCGGCGCTACACGGCGACATGAAACAGGGCGCGCGCAACCGTACCGTACAGCGCTTGCGCCAAGGGAGCGTCAAGGTGCTGGTCGCCACCGATGTCGCCGCGCGCGGCCTGGACATCAGAGGCGTGAGCCACGTCATCAACTTCGACCTGCCCATGGTGGCCGGAGATTACATTCACCGCATCGGACGTACCGGCCGCGCCGGAGCCTTCGGCACCGCCGTGTCGCTGGTGGGCCCGCAGGACTGGGGCAAGCTCGGCGGCATTGAACGGCTCACGGGCGCGCGCCTGGAACGCCAAGTACTGCCCGGTCTCGAACCCAGCGTACCGGAATCCAGAGCATCCCGTCCGGCCGCCCCGCGCCGTGGCAATGGACACAAGAGCGCCGCGGGCAAGGGCGGCAACTTCAAGGGCGGCTTTAAACCGGCTTTCGACAAGAAGAGCGGCAGCAATAAGGGACGTTTCAACGCCCCCTCCTCCGCCCGTTCCGGCAACCGCCACAGTGCCGACCGGCGCGCTTGATGTCTTAAGGAAACTCTGAAAAATCCATCCCTGGATTTTTCAGAGACGAAAAACAAAAAATGTGATTTTTGTTTTTCTTCATTTCTCAAACACTGACGTGTTTGAGAAATGGCGGTGCGTCCCTGCACCGCACGGAACCTCTGAATAAATCAGAGGTTCTTTAAAGCAGTAGTTTGGTAAACCGAAAGCGGGGCGCAAGCCCCGCTTTTTTTATGCGCAAGCATCCCTCAGCTCACGCCTCCGGGCGCATGTGCGGGAACAACAGCACGTCGCGGATCGAGGGCGAATCGGTAAACAGCATTACCAGCCGGTCTATACCGATGCCTTCGCCCGCGGTGGGCGGCATGCCGTGTTCCAGGGCGCGGATGTAGTCTGCGTCGAAGTGCATGGCCTCCTCGTCGCCCGCCTCTTTTTCCTGCACCTGCTTGCGGAAGCGCTCGGCCTGATCTTCGGCATCGTTTAATTCTGAAAAGCCATTGGCGATTTCGCGCCCGCCGATGAATAATTCGAAGCGGTCGGTGACGAACGGGTTGTGCGCGTTGCGGCGCGCGAGCGGCGATACCTCAACCGGATGTTCGGTGATGAAGGTCGGGTCCTTGAGCTTCGCCTCCACGGTCTTCTCAAAGATTTCCATCTGGATTTTGCCCAAGCCGTAATTGGGTTTGAGCGGGATGTTCAGCGCGGCTGCGGTCTGGCGCGCGCGCTCCGGCGACTCCACGTCCGCCGCTTCAAGCTGCGGATTAAAGCGCAGGATGGACTCTTTAAGCGTCAGGCGCGTAAATGGCTTGTCGAAATCATAAGTCTCGCCTTGATAAACGATACTGGGCTGGCCGCTGACCGCTTGCGCGAGCGAGCGCAGCATTTCTTCGGTCAAATCCATCAACTCATGGTAGTCCGCGTAGGCCTGATAAAACTCCAGCATGGTGAATTCTGGATTGTGCTTGGTGGAGAGACCCTCGTTGCGGAAATTGCGGTTGATCTCGAACACGCGCTCGTAACCGCCCACCACCAGACGCTTTAAATACAGCTCCGGCGCCACGCGCAGGAATAGTTGCATATCGAGCGCGTGATGATGGGTGATGAACGGGCGCGCGGTGGCGCCGCCGGGGATGGCCTGCATCATGGGTGTTTCCACTTCCATGAATTGGCGCGTCTCGAGAAACTGGCGGATGAAGGAAACGATGCGCGAGCGCACGCGGAAGGTGTTGCGCGCCGGTTCGTTCATGATGAGATCGAGATAGCGCTGGCGGTAGCGCGTCTCCTGATCCACCAGGCCGTGAAATTTTTCCGGCAGCGGACGCAGCGCCTTGGTGAGCAGGCGCAACTCATCCACGCGCACCGAAAGCTCGCCGGTTTTGGTTTTAAATAATGTGCCCTCCGCGCCGAGGATGTCGCCCACATCCCACTTTTTGAAATCCTCGTATACCTCGTGCAACGCGTCGCGTTGCACGAACAACTGGATGCGCCCGGACATGTCCTGCACCTGGGCGAAGCTGGCCTTGCCCATCACGCGCTTGGCCATCATGCGCCCGGCGAGCTTGACGCGCACCGGCTGCGCCTCCAGCGCGGCGTTGTCCTTTTCCCCGTACTCGGCGTGCAGCTCGCCTGCCAGCACGTTGCGCCGGAAGTCGTTCGGAAACGGATCGCCCTTCTCGCGCAGCGCCGCGAGTTTGGCCCGGCGCTGGGCTATTTCAGCGCTTTCGCCGGAAGAGATATTGTTATTTTCGTCGTTCATATGTGTACCTATCAAGCATTTTGGCCAAGACCGCATCAGGCTTATGTCGCTCTTGGCGCACTTTTACACCCCGTCTGGCCAGGCTTGGAAAAAACATTAAGCGGCTTTTTTCACAGTTAGCTTGACGTGCATTCCAGCCTTGGCGAGTATATTAACCAAAGCGTCCAGGCTGAACTTGTCGATCTTTCCTTTGAGCAGCAAATTAAGGCGGGGCTGGGTAATCCCCAGCGTACGCGCCGCTTCCTCCTGAGTCACCCCTTTGGCCAGATCGCGCACCTTTGACATTAGCTCCGAGCGCAGCAAAAGGTTTTGCGCTTCTTCTTTGGGAAAGCCCAGGTCACGGAAGACGTTTCCGCTGCCTTCTGTTATTTTCAATTTTTTCTTCATGACGATTTCCTCTGATTCACTAATTCCCGGTAGCGCTGGGCTGCCAAGCCAATATCGCGCTTCGCCGTTTGCTGCGCCTTTTTGGCGAAGGCGTGAAGTATGTAGACTGCTTCAGCAAATTTTGCGACGTAAATAACCCGGTACTGATTTTCGGCATGAATGCGGATTTCTTTCACGCCAAGCCCGATGCTGGGCATAGGCTTCCAGTCTGACGGCTCCTTGCCTTTCTGTACCTCGTTGAGCTCGAACCCTGTCTCACGCCGCGCCTCGTCTGAGAATTCACGGACAGATTGCAGGCTGTCTCCAATCCACCTTAGTGGCTTCATCTGTTATTATTCCAGTTCTGATATAAAACGCAAGGGGGTTACTTCGCTTTCTTGCACGCATAGCTCACATCTTGGTTGCACGTGCACGCATAGCATATAGGGTCACATCTTGTATTATGATGTTTTCTCCACCGACTTGATAATGCGGCTTATCGTTGCATAGTGCAAACCCACTTCCTTGCTGATCTCTGCCAACGTATAGCCGTGCTCAATACAGGCTTGCGCCATCGCATCGTTGCGTGCTGCCTTGGTCTCGGCTCCCGCCAACAGCGTCTTTAGCGCGGCGCGGCGCAGCAGGCGCTGCCGCTTGGGAATCTCGGTTACTTTTTTGCGCTGGTTCAGTTGTGGGGCGAGGTGTTCAACAAAAGCTTCTCCACCCAGAATCACCTGCCCCTTCAACTCTCCCCATGGAGAAGCCTGGCCGATCCCGGCGTGAACGAATTTCGCATAACGCTTGCGGGCGGCTGGTTTTGTTTTTGCGAACTGGCCGAGTACCCAGTCCGCGGTGAGTCCAGAGGGAGCCGGGGCCAACCCCAGGGTCGGGCGGTAGCTGCTCCAAGGGTAGTTTTTCGGCGACTTTACCCTCCTTGCGCGAACCGGGTTCAGTACGATATAGCGGGCCAACTCCAGCAGATAACGGTCACGCTCTACTAATATCGCTTTAAAGCGTCCTTTGAAAAGGTGCCCCACCTTTCGGTGGCGGCGGTTGAAGCGCTGGGTGTAGACGCCGTTTAACTGACGCATGCCGCGTGAAAGGTTGGCCGCAGGGGTTTCGACCAGCAGGTGAAAGTGGTTGTCCATCAGGCAGTAGGCATGACAGACCCAGCCAAAGCGCCCCACCACCCAGGCCAACGTGGCCAGGAAAATTAGCCTGTCTGCATCATCCCGGTATATCTTGCTTCGCGCATTGCCACGCGAGGTGACATGATAAACAGCACCAGGAAATTCGATTCGGAGAGTGCGCGCCATGGTCGGCAGTTTATCAGTCTTGTGAAAATATCACAATACAAGATGTGGCCCCTTTGTGCTTGCAGAGAGATCACATATCTTTAGCAGCGGCTTTGGCCTGCTCAGCCTCGCGACGGCTGGACTCCTGGAGTCCTGCCATTGACGAGAAAACCACGGTTGACTCGCTGATTTTGCCGGCATATTTCGTTGCCACAATAAAGCCCGACGGCGAACTCCAGGAAGCAGTTTTATTGGTATATTTTACTCCCATACCTGTTATCGCGGGTGATTCCCACTTTATCGCTGCCCCATACTTTTTCTCGAGTGCTTGTAGAACCTGGCTATAATCTCCCGGACCAAAAGTCAGCCGGATCTGATGCAGACTATCGGAGTAATAGAAAAGGAATACCTTCGCTTCAACAGCAGCAATAGTGGCCTCTTCGATGAAACACACTCGGTCGGCCTCGATAGTATCTGCATCCTTAGTACTCATGCACCATATAACAGCTGTATAGGAATCGGTATACAGTTCCTTAAGCTCCTTTTCACTCGACCCCATTTTCACTCCTTTGAATTCCAGTGGTGCGGGGTGTTGCGTTTTCGCAACCTTAGGTTGCGGTTGCCCCTTAGCAGGCTCGGCAGCAACAGAAGCATAGCCCAGCGCAACTAGGCACAGTGCCATTGTAACGGCCGCAGTGAATCTTAATTTGTTCATTCGACTCTTTCTCCTCCTTTGCTCAAATAGAGGCCATAGGGTCAGATACCGCCTTTTGCCTTACGCTGTCCACTGACAATTCGGCTCACCCTCGAATAATGCAGTCCGAAGTGCTCCCCGATTTCTTTCATACCGTAACCACCGCTATCATAGGCCATGGCAATCGCAGCAACCTCAGGGTCTCACATTCCTACATGCATGAATGCACACAACCTCAGGGTCAGGCCTCACATTCCTACATGTAGAAATGTGAGGCCTGACCCTCGTGCGCGCTATGGCCCTACCGCGCTGGAGCGCCGGGTTAGGGCATCAATCCAACAACTCGAAGCGATAAACAGTGTTGGCACCATTGACTGGTCCCTCAATTGCGGTTCTTCGCAAGCGGTATGTTTCGGTGAAAAGCTCTGTGCCTAGAGCGGAGCAGACCAAAGGCAGTCTATTTTGATAGCTCATCGCCTCGTGAACGTCGCCCGTTCGGATAGCGACAACGTTGTCTCCCCTTGCACGCGCAGGCTCGATGTAGTGCTGGCCGCAATAGGCCCTTACGTCATCGGAATGTGTCACGGGTTTTCTCCTTCGAGTTGTCTTGAATCATTAATCAGTTAATCAGTTTCGTGGGTGGCTCTTCGCGTCGGCCTGCGGCGTGTTGTTAGGCGGGCATTTCATTTACACATGTGCTCGGCTATTCTCTGGTCAAGCTGAATCAGCCAATCGTCCGAAGAACGTTTTATCGCATAGAACTTCTGATATCCAACGTACCCGCCCATTCGGTTTTTGGCGTTGACCTCGCCACAGTATATGAAATCTGTGACTCTCTCCGATATCGCTTGAAACGTGGCGCTCCCAGGATCAACCATTTTCGCTGCGACTGCAGCTTTAACCTCCTGGAATGGATCTGGCTTGGGTGGTTCTGGCGGTTTTACCCTCGAGAATAGGATGGATCCCACGATCATGGCTCCGGCCACCAGTACCGCAATAACGACACCTGTATTGGAGCGTTCCATTGACTGACATGCGCAAAATGGTCGGGTTACGAATTATCGACGCACGCGTACTCAATTCGTACCCGGTCATAGCAAGCGTAGCGTGCGCTGTGCGCGCGATCAACGCTGGAAGATAGCCTGGACACTTGGCGGAAAACACCATAACCCCTGCTCCCAAAATCAACCCCCCTCTTATGAACCAAGGCTCATGCCTCAGAGATTACTCTAAGGCGAGCTGGAGGGTCAAGTATCGCTGGGGGAGTGGATTGTGTATAGGGAGAGGGGATTATTTAGCCCTTTCTATCTTCGGTACGGCGCTCAGTAAACGGCGGGTGTAGTCGTGCTTGGGGTTGCTTAATACCTGCTCCGTTGCGCCATGCTCAACGATGCGGCCTTGATACATCACGGCCACTTCGTGTGCCAGGTATTCCACCACGGCGAAATTGTGGGTGATGAAAAGATAGGCGAGGCCCAGTTCGTCTTGCAGGCGCTTTAATAAGTTCAGGATTTGCGCCTGTACCGAGACATCGAGCGCGCTGGTCGGTTCGTCGCAGATGATGATCTTCGGATTCACCGCCAGGGCGCGCGCGATGCAGATGCGCTGGCGCTGGCCGCCGGAGAATTCGTGCGGGTAACGGTATTTCACGTCCGGGGACAGGCCCACCTGTTCCAGCAGGTTGTCAATGCGCGTCAGGCGTTCGCGCTCATCGCCGCCCACGCGCTGCGCGATCATGCCTTCCGCGATGATGTCCGCGATCATCATGCGCGGATTCATGGAGGAGTGCGGGTCCTGAAAGATGATCTGCAACGCGCCGCGCTGAGCGCGCAGCGCCTTGCCGCGCAGACTGTCCAGATCAATCGCGCCGTAATGCACGTTGCCGGAGGTGATGGGCAACAGACGCAGGATGCTTTTGCCCACCGTGGTCTTGCCGGAGCCCGACTCGCCCACCAAGGCCAGCGTTTGCCCGGCGCGGAGCGCGAGCGACACGCCGTCCACCGCGCGCACGTCGCCCACCTTGCGCTTGAATAAACCCTTGCGGATCGGGAAGTACACCTTGAGGTCGGTGACCTTGAGCAGAACCCCGTCCGCCCTGGCGCGCAGTCCAGGCGCGGCTGTTTCCGCGGCAGTGCGCGCTGCGGGCGCGACGGGGCGTGTCGCGCTATAGTTCGCATCATAAAGATGGCAGCGCACCTTGCCCCCGCCCTCGGTCGCAAGTAACGCGGGGACTACGTCATGACAGGTCTGCCAGGCCGAGTCACAGCGCGGCGCAAAGCGGCAGCCGGAGAAGGTTTGCGTGAGCGGCGGCACCATGCCGCGTATGACCGCGAGATTCCCCCCGCGTTGCGCGCGGCGCGGCACTGAATCAAACAGTTTTTGCGTATAAGGGTGGCGCGGCGCGGCGAAGAATTGCGCGCGCGCGGCGATCTCCACGATCTCTCCGGCGTACATGACCGCCACGCGATCCGCCATCTCCGACACTACGCCGAGATCGTGGGTGATGAGCAGCAGCGCCATGCCCTGCTCTTTTTGCAGCTTGCGCAGCAATTCCAGAATCTGCGCCTGGATGGTGACATCCAGCGCGGTGGTCGGTTCGTCGGCGATCAACAGTTCCGGTTCGCCCGCCAGGGCGATGGCGATCATCACGCGCTGCTTCATGCCGCCGGAGAGTTGATGCGGGTAATCATGGATGCGCCGCTCTGGCTCGGCGATGCCGACGGCATCCAGTAACTCGATGGCGCGTCGCTCGGCACTGCGCCCTTTAAGGCGCTGATGCGCCTTGAGCGCTTCGCCGATCTGCGTACCCACGCTGAGCACGGGGTTCAGGCTGGTCATCGGTTCCTGGAAGATCATGGCGATGCGCCCGCCGCGTACTTCGCGCATCTTGATCTCAGGCAGCCGCAGCAGGTCCTGGCCATGCAGCAGTATCTCGCCGCGACTGCGCGCCGTGCCCGGCAACAGGCGCAGGATGGAAAGCGCGGTGAGCGACTTGCCGCAGCCGGATTCGCCGAGCAACGCGAAGACCTCGCCCGGCGCGATGTCGAAGCTGATGTCATCCACGGCGCGCAGCGGGCCCTGGCTGGTTTCAAACCAGGTGGTGAGATTTTTTATGCTGAGCAGGGGGCTCACAACTTTCTCAGGCGCGGGTCAAAGGCGTCGCGCACCTTGTCGGAAAACAGATTGGCCGCCAGCACCAGGGTAAACATAAACACAAACGCGGCCAGCAATGGCCACCACACCATGGGTTCACGCGCCATCTCCAGCCGCGCGCTGTTAATCATGTTGCCCCAGCTCATCGTGGAAGGATCCACGCCCACGCCCACGTAGGACAGCACCGCCTCGGCCAGCACCAGGCCGCTGAAGCTCAGCACCATGGTGATTAAAATGATGTGCATGACGTTGGGGATGAGATGGCGCCAGATGATGACGGCGTGACCTACGCCCATCGCAACGGCCGCCTGCACGTAATCCATCTCGCGCAGCTTCAATGTCTCGCCGCGCAACAGGCGTGCGAGTCCGGTCCAACTGGTGATGCCCAAGATGAGGCACAAAAACAGCAGGCGCACATCGGCGCGCAGGGCCAGGGTCTCGAACTGGTCGGGGTGATTGGCCATGTACACCTGCAACATGAGTATGGAGGCGGCGATCAGCAGCACGTCGGGGATGGAGTTGAGCGTGGTGTAAACATATTGCACGATGTCATCCACCCAGCCGCGGAAGTAACCCGCCAGCACGCCCAGCATGGCGAACGGCAACGTGATCAGGGTGGTGAGCGTGCCGATCACCAGCCCGGTGCGGATACTTTTCAAGGCCGCATAAAATACGTCATGGCCCACCTTGTCGGTGCCGAAGATATGATAATAGCCGCTCAGCGCGGCGCTCCAGGTTATCAGCAGAATAATCGCGCCCAGCGTGCACAGCATCACATGCCAGGGGATGTCGGTGCGGCCGCGCACAACGTTATTGAGCATGAGGCGAAAATGGATTTTCGCGCGCCGGGCGAGCAGCGCGATCAATAACACGCTGAACAGCAGCCAGATCACGCTCCCCGCCATCAGCGCCCGCAGCGAGTGCAGCAGGATGTCCCTGCCCCGCTCCGCAGCCGGGTCTTGCAGGTGAGCGCCGCCGAATCGCAGGCGCGGGAATTCACGCACTTGCGACGCATAGGGACGTGCTAGTGTCGCAGGGAAGAGCGAAGCGACGGGATCCAGGACGCCGGGAGCGACCGCGCCGTCCGCGCGCGTGACGGTTTCCTTGGCGTATAAATGCGCGGCGAAAGGCGCGGAATAAGTCTTTTCGGTGCGGGTGCGCAGCGGCGTGACGATCACATCAAGCACACTCAGCACCTCGGTGGAATAGTCCACGCGCCCGTCGCTTGCGGCGGCGCCGGGCAGCGCGGGACGGAAATGCAGCGAGTCGAGCAGGCCCAGCGTAAAATAAGCCAGCAAGACCATCATGCACCCCATCGCCATCTTGCTGCGCGTCACTTCACGCCACGGCGCACGCAGGTACTCCCTGCGGCGCGCGATCATGACGAACGCGATCACCAGCGCGAGCAGCAGGTAGATCAGGGCGTCGGTCCAGAGGATGACGGGCTGAAACGGCATCAGCTCAACCTCACGCGCGGATCAACCAGGGTGTAAGAAATATCGGTGAGCAAAAGGCCGATGATATAGAGCACCGAACCCAGAAACACCATGGCGCGCACGACGGCGAAGTCCTGCGCCTGAATCGCATCTATGGTGTAACTGCCGAGGCCGGGGATGCCGAAAAAGGATTCCAGGATCAGGCTGCCCAGAAACAGCGTGGGCAGAATCACCACCACGCCGGTGAGGATGGGGATCATGGCGTTTTTCAAAACATGGATGAACAGCACGCGCGGCTCGGACAAGCCCTTGGCGCGCGCGGTGCGCACGTACTCCTTGCCCATCTCCTCCAGAAACAGGATGCGGTACAGGCGTATCCCCGCGCCCATCCCGCCGATCACCCCGATGACCACCGGCAGCACGATAAACTTGAAACCGTGCAAGCCGATGTCATAGCCGGAGATCGGCACCAGGTGCCACAGCTTGCCGACGAGGTATTGCCCGCCGATGATGTAAAACAAGCTGGAGATGGACATCATGATGACGCACAGCACCACACCCCACAGGTCAATATAGGAGCCGCGGAAAAAGGCCAGCAACAGGGCAAAGCTGATCGCCACCCCGATGCCGATAATCAACGTGGGCACGGCGATGGCGAGACTCGGCCACATGCGGGTACTGATCTCATGGCCGATGCTGCGCCCGTCGTCGGCGCGCCCGAATTCAAACGCGAACAGGGCCAGTGACTTTTCAAAAAAGAGGGTGTCGGTGATTTTCTTTACCCCGGCGGCGCTCTCATTGATCATCAGCGGCTTGTCGTAACCGCGCTCGACCTTCCACTTGTCTATCGCCTCCTGGGTGATGTGCTTCACGCCCAGGTGCGCGCGCGCCACGTCGTCCGGACTGTTGACGACGAAGAATAATACGAAGGTAAGCAGATTCACGCCGATCAATATCGGGATGGCGTAGAGCGTGCGGCGGATGATATAGGCGATCATGACGCGGCGCGGCGCTCCCTGCGCAGATAGTTCAGCACGGCGGCCAGCAGGCCGGCCAGCAGCAGCGCCCCGAGGACGAACAACGGCGTCAGGACGGGCTGGTTCCACTGCGCGCGCAGCTTGCCGCGCAGTTCCGCGTCTATGCGCGCATATTTCAATTCGTTGTTGGCCATCTCATGGGGCTTGGCGTTTTTATACCAGGCGTGATACAGGCCGAACTTCTTGCGGTGCGATCCCCACAGCAGCGGCGCATCCTTGCGCGCGATGTCCATCATCTCGACGATGAGCGCCTGACGCTCGGGGCCGTTTTCCATGTTCTTCATCTGTTCAAATAGTTTATTGAACTCCGGATTATCATAGTTTGCGGCGTTTTCGCCGTTCTTTCCGGCCTTGGCGTTCGGGCCGTGGAGCAGGAACATGAAATTTTCCGGGTCGGGATAGTCGGCGTTCCAGCCCCATTGCCAGACCTGCGCGTTGCCCTTCTGCATCTTTTCCTGAAAACGGTTGAAGTCGGTATTGCGGATGTCCAACTGCAAATCCAGCTTCTGGAACTGCTTGCGCAGCCAATCGAGATAGGCCTTGTCACCGGGACCGCTCAGCGCGGTGTCGAAATGCAACAATAACGGTTTGCCCGTCATGGCGTCACGGCCATCAGGATAACCCGCCTCGGCCAGCAACCGGCGCGCCTCCTCGAGCGATTTCCGTTGCGGCTGCCCGTCCACCCAGTCATACACATAGGGGTTGATCCCCGCCTCGCCCTCGACATGGCCGAAGATGCCGGGCGGAATGATGCCCTGCGCCGGAATGCCGCGCCCGTTGAGAAAGATGGAGATGAACTCTTCGTAATCCACCGCGATGGAGATCGCCTGGCGCAGTTTGCGCGCCCGCTCGCTTAAGCCGCCCACCACCGGGTCGAGCATGTTGAATCCCATATAAGAAATGTTCACGCCCACGCTGGTCAACAGGCGGATGTCTTTCTCCCGCATCGCTTCGCTGACCCCCGCGTCGCCCTGCGTGGTGATGCGCACCGCCTGATCAAAGCTGTCAGAGCTGATGCCGGAGGCGTCATAGTAACCTTGCAGGAATTTGTTCCAGTACGGAATGCTCTCCTTCTCCAGGCTGTACACCACCTTGTCAATAAACGGCAACGGCTTGCCGGCGTCATCGAGCAGGCCGCGCTCGCGGTCTTCGGGCTCCCCTTCAGCGGGATAGGTTTCACCGTGAAAATTCGGATTGCGTTCCAGCACCATCTGGCGGCTGGGGTCGTTCACCGTAAGGCGATACGGGCCGGTGCCGACCGGATACCAGTCCAGCGTGATGTTGTTTTCAATCAGCCCGGGCTGTGAATAAAAACGATCCGCCTCGTGCGGCACCGGCGCGAAAAAGGGCATCGCCAGCCAATACAAAAGTTGCGGATATTTGCCGTGCAGCTTGATGCGATAGGTGTAACGATCCAACTCCGTGACGCCCTCCAGGGGATAGCGGGCAAGATCAAGATAGGGCTGGTTGCCCGGCTCCTTTGCCGCATGGCTTAATAGTTCGCCATACTCTTTAAGCCCCACGATATATTCGCTCATCAAGCCGAAGATGGGCGAGTGTATGCCGGGGTGGGCGAGGCGCTTGATCTGGTACACATAATCCGCCGCGACCAGCTCGCGTGTGCCTTGTTGCGGAAAATCGGCCAAGGTGCGTATGCCTTTCAATTGCGCGGCGCTCAGCGCATGATAGAGAAAGGCCCCGGAGGCATCTTGCGCGAACGCGGGGTGCGGCTGATAGCGGATGCCGGGCCGGATGGTGATGTCGTACACGCTGTAGGCAATGCGCCCGGCGGCGGCGTTGTCCGGGAGCGCCCGGCCGTCCTTATCGAGATAAACCGCCTTGGGCATGTGCGCCGCGGTGAGCGGGATCAGCGTATAGGGGCGCTTCAGATAATGGTATTGCAGCGGCGGCTCATAAATCTGCGCGATCAAGGCGTATTCGTTTTCCACGTAAGACTGCGCCGGGTCAAGATGCTTGGGGCGTTCTTCAAAAGACGAATACAGGATATTTTGCGCGTCATCCGCCGCGGGATAGGGGTTGTTCCACGCCCGCTCGCCGCAACCCACGGCCAGCAGCGCGCCCAGGCACAGCACGAAGTGAAAACTAAATTTCATCTTTAAAGGATACACCAAGCGCCGCCCTATGCGGTGCGCTAAATTTTAGATACTCTATTATCCCTCACACACCACTTTAAGGACATCCGCATGGGATTTTTAACCGGCAAGCGCGCACTCATCGTAGGGCTGGCCAGCAACCGCTCCATCGCCTGGGGCATCGCCCAGGCCATGCACCGCGAAGGCGCGGAGCTTGCCTTCACTTATCAGAACGAACGTCTTCAGGACAGAGTGGAGAAAATGGCCTCGGAATGCGGCTCGGTCATCACCCTGCCCTGCGATGTCGGCGATGATACTCAGATCAACGCGGTGTTTGAACATCTGGATGACTACTGGAATCACCTCGACATCATTGTTCACTCCGTGGCCTACGCCCCTTCCGAACAATTGGAGGGCAACTACCTGGACAGCGTCACGCGCGAGGGCTTCCGCGTCGCGCACGACATCAGCTCCTACAGCTTCGCCGCGCTCGCCAAGGCCGGACGCAACATGATGCAGAACCGCAACGGCGCGCTGCTCACCTTGAGTTACCTCGGCGCCGAGCGCGCCATGCCCAACTACAACGTGATGGGGCTCGCCAAGGCGAGTCTCGAAGCCAACGTGCGCTACATGGCCGACAGCCTTGGCCCGGAGGGCATCCGCGTCAACGCCATCTCCGCCGGGCCACTCAAGACCCTCGCCGCCGCCGGCATCAGCGGTTTCCGTAAGATGCTCGACTACGTGGAAAAAACCGCCCCGCTGCGGCGCAACATCACCATTGCCGACGTGGGCAACACCGCCGCCTTCCTCTGCTCCGACCTCGCCGCCGGCATCACCGGCGAGATCGTGCACGTGGACAGCGGCTATCACATCGTGGGGATGGGGGCGCTGTAGGGGGGGTTAACATGCGTTATGCCGTAGTCATTGAAAAAGCGGAGAACAACTATGCTGCTTATGTCCCCGACTTACCAGGCTGTGTAGCCACCGGGAAAACCAGGCAAGAGGTTGAGGAGCAAATTCGCGAGGCTATTGAGCTTCACTTGCATGGAATGCGCGAAGACGGCCTACCCATTCCTGAACCCACCAGCCAGGTTGAGTACGTGGACACCGCATAAAAAGCATGACGACTAAAAACATCGAATCCACCCTGCACGAAGAGCGGCTGTTTGAGCCGTCGCCCGATTTTTCCGCACATGCGCGTATCAAAAGCAGGCAACAGTTGCGCGCGCTTCAGCAACAGGGCGATGAAGATCCAGAAAACTTCTGGGCCACGCTCGCGCACAACGAAATCATCTGGCATAAGCCATTCACCAAAATCCTCGACAGCAGCAATGCGCCGCACTTCCGCTGGTTTGACGACGGGCTGCTGAATGTCTCCTACAACTGCTTGGACAGACACCTCAAGGACAAGGCCCAAAAGACCGCGATTATTTTCGAAGGCGAACAAGGCGACATCCGCCGCATAACTTATGCGGAACTGCACCGCGAGACGTGCCGCTTCGCCAATGCGCTGAAGGCGCGGGGCATTAAAAAAGGCGACCGCGTCGTCATCTACATGCCTATGACACCGGAGGTCGTCGTCGCCATGCAGGCGTGCGCGCGCATCGGCGCAATCCATTCGGTCGTGTTTGGCGGCTTCTCCGCGCAGTCATTGAAAGACCGCATCGAGGACGCCGGGGCGAAGATGCTCATCACCGCCGACGGCGGCACGCGCGGCGGCAAGATCATCGAACTCAAGACCGCCGCCGATCTGGCACTGAGCAAGGGCTGTCCCACCATTGAGAACGTGATCGTGCTGAAACGCAGCGGCCAAGCGGTCAACATGCAGAACGGGCGCGATGTGTGGTGGCACGACGCGGTGAAAAATGTTTCCGATACCTGCGAACCCGTGTGGGTGGAGAGCGAGCACCCGCTGTTTTTGCTCTACACCTCCGGCTCCACCGGCAAACCCAAGGGCATCCAGCATTCCAGCGCCGGTTATCTGCTCGGCGCCATCGTCACCATGCATTGGGTGTTCGACATCCGCGACGACGACATCTTCTGGTGCACAGCGGACGTGGGCTGGGTGACGGGCCACAGCTACGTCGCCTACGGCCCGCTCGCGACCGGCGCGACCATGGTGATGTACGAAGGCGCACCGACCATTCCCGACGGCGGGCGCTTCTGGGACATTTGCCAGCGCCACAATGTCACGATTTTCTACACCGCGCCCACCGCGATACGCGGCCTGATGAAACTGGGCGATGACATTCCCGCAAAATATGATTTATCGAAGCTGCGTTTGCTCGGCACGGTAGGCGAGCCGATCAATCCCAAAGCGTGGATGTGGTATCACAAACACATCGGCCATGAACACTGCCCCATCGTGGACACCTGGTGGCAAACCGAAACCGGCGCGCACATGATCGCCCCTATTCCCGGCGCGATGCCCACCAAGCCCGGCTCATGCACGCTACCCCTGCCCGGCATCGCGGCCGACATCGTGGACGAAGAAGGCAACAGCATCACTCAACCCGACCAGGGCGGCTACCTCGTCATCAAAAAGCCGTGGCCGTTCATGCTGCGCACCATCTGGGGCGACGAACAGCGTTACCTGGACACCTATTGGAAAAAATTCCAAAATAAATACTACCTCGCGGGCGACACCGCGCACCGCGACAAAGACGGCTACTTCTGGATCATGGGCCGCGCGGATGACGTGCTGAAAGTGTCCGGCCACCGCCTCGGCACCATGGAGATCGAATCCGCCCTCGTCGCACATCCGCGCGTCGCCGAAGCCGCAGTCGTAGGCAAACCAGACGAGATTAAAGGCGAAGTCGTATTCGCCTACGTCGTGCTACGCGGCGCGCGCCCCGCAGGCGGCGTGGATGAAGCACTCACCAAAGAACTGCGCGCCTGGGTCACCGAACAAATCGGCCCCATCGCCCGCCCCGACGACATCCGCTACGCCGACAACCTCCCCAAAACCCGCTCCGGCAAAATCATGCGCCGCCTGCTACGCTCCATCGCCGCAGGTGAACCCATCACGCAGGACACCTCGACGCTGGAAAACGAGGGTATATTGTTGCAGTTGCAGGGAAAGGCATAGTCGGATCCGCTTCGCTTGATCCGACCTACATGCCTGGCTCAGCGCAGGCTTGATCCAACTTACTACTGCCAGGGACGGGATTCGTGATTGCAAGTGTATTGTGGATCAGTCTGCGCAGAACGGCCTGATGATGCAAAGCGCCTTCAAGTCCGCGTGGTGGCTGCGTAACGCCCACCTGCAAACGCTGTGGGCGGGCCTTGTGCGCCGCGCCCCTCAACCCGCGCTGCGGCGCGAGCGGCTGGAGTTGCCGGACGGGGATTTTGTTGATCTGGACTGGACCAGCGGGCCGGACGGCCCGGTGGTCATTATCCTGCACGGCTTGCAGGGTTCAAGCGACTCCAACTATGCGCGCGGCCTGTTAGGGTCTCTGCATCAACAAGGCTGGCGCGCCGTGCTCATACACTTTCGCGGTTGCAGCGGCGAACCGAACCGGTTGCCGCGCTTTTACCACGCCGGCGACACCGGCGATCTCGATGCCCTGATTCATGTCCTGCGCGCGCGCGAGCCGCGCACGCCGCTCGCCGCAGTCGGCTATTCCCTGGGCGGCAATGTATTGTTGAAATATCTGGCCCAGCACGGTGGCGACGCGCCATTGGCATGCGCGGTAGCGGTATCCGTGCCGTTTGATTTACATGCTGCCGCACGGCGTCTGGAGCGTGGGTTCTCCAGGGTTTATCAGTATGGTTTGTTGCGTTCCCTGCGTTTGGCGGTGCGGCGGAAATTCAAGCGCATGCCTGCGCCCGTTAATCTGGATGGACTTGATGAGATCAACACGATACGTGAGTATGACGACAAAATCACCGCGCCGTTACATGGTTTTTCCGGCGTGGACGACTACTACACGCAATCGAGTTGCCGTCAGTTCCTGAACCGGATACGCACACCTACACTCATTCTGCACGCCGCCGATGATCCGTTCATGACGCCCGCCGCCATCCCCGCGCAGGCCGAACTTTCTCACCACGTAACGCTGGAGCTTTCCGAACGCGGCGGGCACGTGGGCTTTGTGTGCGGCAGTGCACCCTGGAAAGCCCGCTACTGGCTGGAGCAGCGCATACCGGACTATCTCGAAAACACGTTTGCGTTTTATAATACCCGCAACATGCGGGAAACAGACTGATGCAATTCGACACCATACTGCTGATCAAGCAATACGTCTCGCTGCTGGTGGTGCTTGCGCCGCTCGACGTGATGCCGCTCTATCTTTCCCTGACGCAAGACATGGATGCCGCGCGGCGGCGCAGGGTGTTATTACGCATGATCGCTACCGTGCTGGTAACGCTGTTACTGTTTCAATATGGCGGCATGTATCTGTTCACGCTGATCGGCATCACCCTGCCGAGCTTCCAGGTCGCGGGCGGGCTGATCCTCGCCTCCATGGCCTGGTCCATGCTGCACGCCGAGCCTTCGCGCTTGCAGAGCCTGCGCGGAGATGAGGCGGCGCGGAGCGAGGATATCTCCATCGTGCCGCTCGGCATTCCCATGCTGGCCGGCCCCGGCACCATCACCGCGGTGATTCTTTACAGTCAGCAACATGGCACAAGCTTGGCCGGGCATGCGCAATTGAGCGGTGTGATACTGTTGACGGCGCTCACGCTGTACGTGCTGTTCCGCATGGCTGGGCCGCTGTTCGACAAGATGGGAACAACCGGCGCGCGCATCACCACGCGCATCATGGGCATGCTGCTGCTCGCCGTGGCGATGGAGTTTATCCTGCGCGGCATCACCGAGGTATTTCGCTGAGCGCAACGGTTAGCAGAATGACAACAATCAGCACTGTGTGACGTGACATTATGAATTAAGGACGCCTCTAAAAATCCCATCTCCCTTGAGGGAGTAAGCGAAGCGAAGGGTGTAGCGAAGCGCAGGGTGCAGAAATTTACAATTTTTAGGGAACCTCTGATGTGTCAGCAGTTCCTGCGGCACAGGGAAGAGCGAAGCGAAGGGTTCTGCCGCCATTTTCAATGGCATTAAGCCATTGAAAATGAAGGAAAGTGCCCATAATATTCATAGGGCACATTTTTCACTTTCCGTGCTCTGAGAAGTCAGGGACGGACTTATTCAGAGCCTCCTTAGAGGCGCCCTTAAATATGTAACCTGCGCAACTGTGGATCAGGCTCACTCCTTTCCCACGCCTCGTCAAAGAATTTGGCCAGCACGGCGGCCTGTTCGGGCGCATGAAAGCTGACCTCGCCTTCATAGCGGTCGCTCAATCTTCTGTGCAGCACGCCCATTTTATCCACCACCAGAAAGGCCTCGTTATAGCCGTCATGATCGGGCGCGGGTTTGCGGATTTGAATAAAACTGCTCAGTTGTTGCGCCAGGGTGACCAGACCATGGCCCTGGCTCACGATCTTCTCTGAATTTTGCACTAGGATTCGGATTTGCGAATACTGGCTGTACAGGGCGAGCTTGCGCACCGCCTCGACAAATAGAGGATTGTCGTAAATCGCGGGCTCCAGGTCACGGCTGTAGATATGCAGAAAGCGCTTGCCTTGACTCACCAGGGCAATGGCGGCGGCGCGGTTCTCGGCGCTGTTGCTGACCAGCACGCGCTCCGCGTCCACACCGAGCCTCAAACCATCCAGGTTTTGCATGTGACGTCGCGCTCCCGGCTGTGTCGTCAGTATTTACAGTTTATCGGCCAGTTCCGCGGAAAATCCAAGATACGTGCCGGGCGTCAGCTCAAGCAGGCGCTGCCTGGCCTCATCGGGTATCGCCAGCGTCTTGATAAAACCGTGCAGCACCTGTTTATCAATGGCCTTGCCGCGCGTCAGCGCTTTAAGCTTCTCATAAGGTTCGGGAATACCGTAACGGCGCATCACGGTCTGCACCGCCTCGGCGAGCACTTCCCAGTTGTGATCGAGATCGCTGTTGATGCGCTCG
>JBCKVB010000012.1:0-31427 GCA_038924245.1 Gammaproteobacteria bacterium
AGGGAGCGAGCCGAGGCGCTGCGCGCGCTTATATTATTGGGGCCGTTAGCTCAGCCGGTAGAGCAGCAGACTTTTAATCTGTTGGTCGTGCGTTCGATCCGCACACGGCCCACCATTTCCGGCGGTCCCACCGCTCACACGCCACCAATCCCATACTGTTTGCGTTTGCGCCACAAGGTAGCGCGGCTCATGTTGAGCAGCGCGGCGGCCTTGCCGGTGTGTCCGTTGGCCTCGCGCAGCGCGAGGCGGATGCGCTGCGCTTTATCTTGCAGCAGCGAACGCGGTGCGGTTTGCGCCGGGGCGGTTGCTCCCGTCTCACGAAACTCAGGCGGCAGGTCGTGCAACACCAGTTCGCTGCCGCGCCCCACGGCGAAGGCGTATTCCAGCACGTTCTGCAATTCGCGCACGTTGCCAGGCCAGTGGTAATCCAGCAGCACGCGCATCGCCTCTGGCGCGATGCGCTCGATGCGTCTCAAGTCACGCGCATTGTGGCGCTCGATGAAGTGCCACAGCAGCAGCGGCACATCGCCGCGCCGCTCGCGCAGTGGCGGTAAAAACACCGGCACCACGCGCAGCCGGTACATCAGGTCTTCGCGGAAGCGCCCCAGGCGCACCTGCTCGCGCAGCGAACGGTGCGTGGCGGCGACGATGCGCACGTCCACGCTGATCGGGTTGCTGCCGCCCACGCGCGTGACCTTGCGCTCTTCCAGCACGCGCAGCAGTTTCGCCTGCAAGTCCAGCGGCAATTCCGCGACTTCATCCAAAAACAGCGTGCCGCCGTGCGCGCGTTCAAACAGGCCGGCGTGATCCTTGATCGCGCCGGTGAACGCGCCGCGCATGTGGCCGAACAGCTCGGTTTCCAGCAGATTGGGCGCAAGCGCGGCGCAGTTCAGCGCCAGGAACGCTCCGTTTCTGCGGTGACTCTCGTTATGCAGCGCACGCGCCGCCAACTCCTTACCGGTGCCGGACTCGCCGCGCAACAGCACCGTGGCGTCGCTCTTCGCCACGTTGCGGATGATCTCGAACACTTGCAGCATTGCCGGATCATGGCTCGACATGGCGTGAAATTGCACCGCGTCTTGCGCGGGTGTTTTCCGGGGAGCCGGTGCCTGCGCCTGGCGCTCGTCCGGGAGCAGGATTTCAATGCCGCCCGCGAACACGCCTTGGCTGTCGAAAAATGCCTGCGCGTATTTGCGCACCCGCACCGGCGCTCCGGCGGCGTTGAACAGGGTGAGCGACACACCTTCTAGGCGGCCATGCTCGGCGATGCCGCAGCCTGTCATGCAGCTCTCGCAACGATTGGCTTTGAGACAATGCTGGCCCAACACCTCCGCGCGCTTGAAGCCCAGCAGCCGCTCCGCGGCGTCATTCCACAGCAACACGGTGCGTTCCTTGTCCACCGCAAACACCGCGGCATCCGGCAATAGCTGTGCGAAGCTGGCGATGACGGCCTCGGCGCCCACCGCGCGCAACCAGCGCCTTAGCCCGGGGGCCAATTGTTCAGGCGGTTTCACAATATGTTTCATAATGTTTCTTCAATATACATTATTATGTATCAATATTAAACATAATAGAAACATTCATAGCAGACGAAATAATAAAAATACAACTAAAACAATTAGTTATAGTTATGGCATAAACCCTGCTAATATGACTTTAAAAGACTCTGCCATTACACTACCTTATAAATATGATCTTCCGCCAACTCTTTGAGCCCGTCAGCTCCACCTACACCTATCTGCTCGGCTGCGAGCGCACGCGCCAGGCGCTGCTTATAGACCCGGTGGCGGAGGAGGTGGAAACGTACATTGCCCTGCTTAAAGAATCGGGGGTAACGCTGGTGTACACGCTGGAAACCCACGTGCACGCCGATCACGTCACGGCGGCGGCGACGTTGCGCGAAAAATTTGGCAGCAAGGGCGTGGTGCACCGCGACGCGGGTGCGGAGTGCGCCGACGTGCTGGTGACGGACGGCGTGCAATTGCAGCTCGGCGACATCGTGATCGAAGTGCGCCACACGCCGGGCCACACCAACGCCGACGTTTCCTATGTGGCCGGCGACAGGGTGTTCAGCGGCGACGCGCTGCTCATCGGCGGCTGCGGCCGCATCGACTTTCAGCAGGGCGATGCGGGCCGCTTGTACGACAGCGTGCACAAAAAATTATTCACCCTGCCGCCCGACACGCTGGTGTATCCGGCGCACGACTATAACGGCAACACCGTGTCCACCATCAAACAGGAAAAGGCGAAGAACGCACGCCTCGGCGGCGGCAAGACGCGCGCGGAGTTTATTCAGATCATGCGCGACTTGAAGCTGCCCTATCCGAAACAGATAGACCGCGCGCTGCCCGCCAATCAGGCGTGCGGACGCGAGCCCGGCTTAAGACAGGGATGATGTTGCTGACGTCTCTTTTTGCCCTGCTGATCGGCCTGTCGCTCGGCGTGTTCGGCGCAGGCGGCTCGCTGCTCACGGTGGCGCTGTTTGTCTACCAGGACATCGGCGCGCAGGCGGCGATCGGAACCTCATTGGTGGTGGTTGCCTGCACCGCCGCCGCAGCGCTGCTTCAGCACGCGCGCGCCGGTCAGGTGCGCTGGCGTACAGGGCTCGTGTTCGGGGGGGTGAGCATGGTGGGCGCCTATATCGGCGGCTACGGCGCGGGCTTTGTTCCCGCCGTACTCCTGCTGTCGCTGCTGGCCGTGGTAATGACCGCGGGCGCGGTAATGATGTTGCGCGCACCACGCGCGGAGCGTGCGGCGCGTGCGCCCGGCACAGCCAAGCTCATGCTCAGCGCGCTGCCGGTCGGCGCGCTCACCGGACTGGCGGGCGCGGGCGGCGGATTTCTGGTGGTGCCTGCCCTCATCATGTTAAATGGCATGGAGCTGCGCGCGGCCATCGGCACTTCGCTCCTGGTCATTTTATTGAATTCCCTGGCGGGCCTCGCCGGACACAGCGCGCACATCGAGATAAATTACACGCTGGCGCTCACCGTTACCCTGTTCGCCATCGCCGGCACCTTTCTGGGTCACGCACTGTCACGCCACCTTTACCCGGAGCGGCTCAAAAAAGGTTTTGCCTGGTTTATTCTGGCGGTCGCCGCATGGCTCGCGTATCAGCAAGCACCCGTGCTGTGGATGGCATATATTATGGGTGACGTTCCGGTGGCTTCTGTGACGGGATAGAAGAGGTATGTATACATCAATCATCAATCGCGGGAGATTTTAATGGAGCAATTCACACCCATCAGCGCGACGCTAGGCGGGCTGCTGATCGGCCTGGCGGCGGCCGGGCTGCTGTTATTCAATGGACGCATCGCAGGCATCAGCGGCATTCTGGGCGGGCTGCTCGATCTGCCGCGCGGCGATATGTCATGGCGCGGCGCGTTTATAGCCGGTTTGCTCGCGGGCGGGTTACTGCTGTTGTGGTTTTATCCGCAAGCGCTCGCGCCTTCGCTTGACGGTTCATTCGTCACTTATGCCATCGCCGGGCTGCTGGTCGGCTACGGATCGCGGCTCGGCAGCGGCTGCACCAGCGGTCATGGCGTGTGCGGCATCGCCCGCCTGTCGCCGCGTTCACTCGCCGCCGTGGCGGTATTCATGGCCAGCGCCATGCTCACGGTATTTGCCATGCGCCACCTGTCATGAAAACAGCGCTGGCGGCATTTCTTTTGGGTCTCCTGTTCGCCCTGGGACTAGGCATCGCGGGCATGACGCAGCCGGCAAAAATCATCGCCTTTCTGGATGTAACGGGCGACTGGGATCCCAGCCTGCTGTTGGTGATGGCGAGCGCCACGCTGGTGTATTTCCTGTCTTACCGCCGGATAACCAAACGCCGCGCGCCGCTGCTGGCGGAAAAATTTTCACTGCCCACGGCCAGACGCCTAGACGCGCGCCTGCTCGCGGGCAGCGCGCTGTTCGGTATCGGCTGGGGCTTGAGCGGCTATTGTCCCGGCCCGGCGCTGGTCGCGCTGCCCGGTTTGCTCCCGAACACGCTCGTGTTCGTGGTTTCCATGCTGACCGGGATGATATTGTTTAAACTGAGCGAGAAGTGGCTCACGATGGCACAAAATAAAGTTATATCCTGAAACTCGCGTAACTTACTAATTTTTATTGGCAGCGTATCAGGGCCGAAAAATAAAGTAGGCCGGCCACCGGATCACTCAATCCGCATCATGTTGCCTCGCCAGAGGTCAAGAGGTCAGGCCTATACGTTGTAGTGTCAAGTATAGCCCTGACCCTATACTCCCTCTAACGGGAAAGGCAAAAGGCAAGACCTGACCCCTCTTGCTGCACGCATATAGAATATTTGCGCTTAGGCAAGGCAGCGGATGCTCGGCAAGCCGCATACCGCCAGTTATTCAAGCATCGCATACCTGAAAGCAGTATCGCTAAGATAAGAGAAGCGACCAATAAAGCATGGGGGCTGGGGAATGACCGATTCAAGCAGCGCATACAAAAGCAGCTTGAGAGAAGGGTGGAGCCAAACGCCCGAGGCGGGGATAGGAAATCTAAAAAGTTCAGAATCAATGGAGTCTGACCCCATTGATTCTCAACAAAGGGGGGTCTTCATGAGTTCAAAATAACACAATCATGTATCTACATAGTATAAACATTTGTTATACTTGCCGCATCCAATCCATTTCAGGAGCCACAACATGGAAACCGTCGTCAAAAAATGGGGCAACAGTGCTGCGGTGCGCATTCCCGCCTCAATCATGGAGGCCGCAAAGTTTACGCTTGAGCAGCACATTGACGTGCGCGCCGAGGGTGGGCGCATCGTCATCGAGCCTCGACAGCAGCAGCATTATGATTTGGCCGAATTGCTCGCGGGCATCAACAGGAAAAATCTTCACCTGCCCGTCGAAACCGGCGCGCCACAGGGACGCGAGGCGCTGTAATGGCACGCACCGTGCCAGACACAGGCGACGTTGTGTGGCTCGAATTCGACCCGCAAGCCGGGCACGAACAGGCCGGACACCGCCCCGCACTCGTGCTTTCCCCATCCGCCTACAACACCAAGACCAGCCTGCTCGTCTGCTGCCCGATTACCAGCCAAGCAAAAGGCTATCCCTTTGAAGTTCCCATCACGGACAACCCAAAGATCAGCGGCGTCATCCTCGCAGACCAGGTGAAGAGCCTCGACTGGCAAGCGCGCAAGGCCAAAATCAAAGGCCGGGTTTCAGATTACGAACTGGCCGCTACTCTGGGTAAGCTCAAGGCACTGATTGGAATTTGAGTCCAGTAGGATGGGTTGAGCGTAGCGATACCCATCATCTTCATGTCCTTGCCACATAGCTTTTGTTGGGTATCGCTACGCTCCACCCAACCTACACATCACGTTTTTATTTTTCGCTTGCTCATTTTCTTTTCCGTCGGCAGCAAGCTGGTGAGTTGCTGGTAGCGCTCGAATAGAAACTCCACCCGTTGCGCATCGTTGGTGAAAGCGGCTTTGCGGTAGCAGGCGTCCACGGCGCGGTCGAGGGCTTGATGGGCTTTGACCAGTGCGGGCGGCATGGTGAGTGGGTCGTAGAGGTCGGCGAGCGAGCTTTGCGGGAATTGGGCGCGGGCATCCAGCACGGCTTGGGCGGCGGCTTCAACGGCTACGCGTTGCTTATCAGTTGGTTCATCCGGCCACGGGTGGTTGTTGTACACGATGTCCTTGGAATAACGATAACGGCTTTCCAATCTTCCGCAGGTGTAACGCATCCATACCATGTGCATATCGGAAGACAAAATGCCAAGGTGAAATAGTGTTGCCTTTGGAACGATGAATACCAGATTGTTGGCAATTACTGTTGAAGGCATGAAGCCGATGGGCACATATTTTCTGCGCTCGGATGAAACACCCGGAACAAGAAGGTAGTCCGAGTCTGGCTGAGCAATCTGACAAAACAAGGTCGGGGTTTCGGCAAACTTGCGCGTGGTAGCAGCCTTGCTTTCTTGGCGAAATTTCCGTACAGCTTCAATACGTGCGAGCGTTTGCGGCAAATTGCGCAATTCATTCGGCGGTACATCCACCAGCCAGAGACACCAGCGCCTTTCATTATTGATAAATTCCTGCGAGCCCATGTAGGGACGCAGCCACTTATTTGCGGTTGGCTCCATGTGCAGGAATTCTTTGGCTTCAGCGTCAGTGAAAATCAGGTTGCCACCATCTCTTGGCATACTGCCGAAGCGCATCACGGGCACGTTGCATATTGGACTGCTTCGGTTCTCAAGAAGAACATCGGGCGCATCCACCAAATACGGGTTGATGTTGCGCACGGCGACGGCATGCGATTCGCCGCGGATGTCCTCGTATTCGTACACGGTTTTTTTGTCCACGTCGAACGCGCCGAAACCGATGATAACGCAATGCACCGCCGCCATGCCGCGCGCTTCGTTGCTCCATTTGAATGTTCGGTGGGCGAAATGAATCTTGATGTGATACTTGTTCAGCAACTCACCCCACAAGACGCCGACCTGTTCACCTTGGGTGATTGAGTTGGTGGAGACGAAAGCGGTGTGCACACTGCTGCCTTGCATGTAACGCGCCGCTTTCAGATACCAAGCTGCCACGTAATCCAAAATGCCGTAGCCTTTCAGATCATGAAATACTCGCGCCATGTCTTCACGTTGCGCATCTTGCATCACCATCGCGCCTACGAACGGCGGATTGCCGAACACGTAGCTTGCGCGTTCCGCCGGCAGCACGTCGTTCCAGTCCAACGTGAGCGCGTTGCCGTTGACGATGTGCGGGGTGGTCTTGAGCGGGATGCGCGCGAAGTACATGCCGAATTCTTGCGATACGCGCACGTTCATCTGATGGTCCATCAGCCACAGCGCGACTTGCGCGATCTGCGCCGGGAATTCCTCGATCTCGATGCCGTAGAACTGATCCACGTCCACGCTGATTTCCTGGTGGATGTCGAGGAAGCGCGAGCCGGGGCCTTTATGCACGGCGCGCAGCACGTCCAGCTCTAGCATGCGCAATTCGCGGTAGGCGATGACCAGGAAGTTGCCGCAGCCGCAGGCGGGGTCGAAGAAGGTGAGCGTGCGCAGTTTCTTGTGGAACTCGAACAGTTTGTTCTTGTTGCCCTTTACGCGCTTGAACTCTTCCCACAGGTCGTCGAGAAACAGCGGCTGGATCAGCTTGAGGATGTTCTCTTCGCTGGTGTAGTGCGCGCCGAGATTGCGCCGCGCCTTCGCATCCATGATGCTCTGGAACAGCGCGCCGAAGATGGCGGGCGAGATGGAACTCCAATCCAGCGCGCAGCAGTCGAGCAGCGCCTCGCGCATGGTGAGATTGAAAGAGGCGATGGGCAGCATTTCCTCGAACAGTTTGCCGTTGACGTAGGGAAACGCGGCGATCTGTTCGTCCAGCGTTTTCGCGCGGCGGTCTTCCGGCGTGTTGAGCACCTGGAACAGTTGCGCCAGTTGCGGCCCGAGATCGGAACCGTCCGGCGCAGTGCGTTCCTCAATCCAGGCGCGGAACGCACTGGCGGGCTGGAAGATGCCGGTGTCATCGGCGAACAGGCAGAACAGCAGGCGCACCAGCAGCACTTCGAGCGGATACCCGTCGTAGCCCGCCGCCTTGAGCGCATCGTGCAGCTTGCCCATGCGCTCGGCGGCCTTGATGTTGACCGGGTTCTGCGGCGCGATGGTCTGGGTGCGGTATCCGGCGATGAAAGCGAAATGCTTGATATTTTTGTGCAGGTCGCGCAGTTCGAATTCGTAAAAGACACCCTCTCCCGGCCTGCGGCCACCCTCTCCCGCCTGCGGGAGAGGGTCTGGTGGATCAAGGTCATATAGACGGAGGCGCTCAAAGTCGGACACCAGCACGTATTTCGGCAGGTCGCGTTCCTTGATGCCGGGGAAGTAGTCGAGCGCCTGCGTGTAAGCGCGGTCGAGGTCTTTGCCGCGCGATTTGTGCTCGACCAGCAGCATGCCTTTCCAGAACAGATCAATGTAGCCTTGTTTGTCGTCGAGCTTTTTCACCTTTTGCTCGAAGGTGGCGACACGGCGGCGCGAGACGCCGAACACGCCGAAAAAGGCGTCTCAAAAGGATTTGGCGTCCGCGTGCTCGGATGCGGCATCGCCCCATTCGCGCGAGAATTTAAGGGCGCGGTCTTTGATCTCGTTCCAACTCAGCGGCATGATTATCCTGTTGTTGTGCCGGGAAGGGCGTTATATGGGGGCGGTGGCCGTAGTCTATCACCAGTGCGGAGCGGGGTGGCGCTGGTAATTGGTCATGTGTTGTTACAATATTAAGGATGGGTTGCGTTTCACTCCACCCATCCTACGCGGGCTATGCGCACCTGCGTGTCGAGGATTTTGTGAAGAAGCTGGACTGTTTGCTGCCGCGTCGTTGTTGATCTTGCACTTGAAAGTATAAACAATATTGTTTATACTCGCGTGTGTTGAACAGTATGGAAGGCACATGAAGCAAAGCGCGTTCAAGCGGTGGCTCGCTGCTCAAGGGGCAACATTTAAGCAAGGTTCAAACCACTTGAAAGTCTACCTGAACGGCAGGCAGAGCACGCTGCCACGGCACCCAAGCCATGAAATAGGCGAAGGTCTGAGGCGGGCAATCTTGAAGCAGTTGGGATTGAAGTGAAGTGTGCCCACAACTTGATGGAGAGTTAAAAATGCGCTACCCCGTGGAAATCAAACCCGATGGTAAAGGCTGGATGGTGTCATTCCCGGATATTCCCGAGGCGTTGACCTCTGGAGCAACCCAGGAAGAGGCGTTGACAATGGCGAAAGACGCGCTGGAAACGGCGCTGGATTTCTATTTTGACGATAAGCGCGAGGTTCCCGCGCCGTCAAGGCCAAAGCGTGGTCAGCCGGTTATCGAGTTGTCGGCCAGTCTGTCGGCCAAGGTGTTGCTGCTTAACGAGATGGTGCGCCAAAAGGTACGTCCCGCGGAACTTGCGCGCCGCCTGCACACTACCGCTCAAGAGGTCAACCGATTGACCGATATAAGGCACACTACGCGCATTGATGGCATCGCTGCGGCCTTGCAAGCCCTTGGCAGGCGCCTCGATATACGCGTGGTCTGACAGCGCGCAACTGTTTGGGTAAATAAAGCTACTCCACAGTAACCGACTTGGCCAGGTTGCGCGGCTTGTCCACGTCGGTGCCCTTGAGCACCGCGACGTGATAGGCGAGGAGTTGCAGCGGCACGGTATAAATGATCGGTGAGACATAGTCCTCACTGTGCGCGACGGCGATGACTTCGACTCCCTCGGTGGATTTCACGCCGGAGGCTGCATCGGCGAACACAATCAACTGCCCGCCGCGCGCGCGTACCTCTTGTAAATTGGACTTGAGTTTCTCCAACAGGTCGTTGTTGGGCGCCACCGCGACCACCGGCATGTCGGCATCCACCAGCGCCAGCGGGCCGTGCTTTAATTCGCCCGCCGGATAGGCCTCGGCGTGGATGTAGGAAATCTCTTTCAGCTTGAGCGCGCCTTCCATCGCCACCGGATAATGCGCGCCGCGTCCCAGGAATAGCGCATGATGTTTATCGGCAAAGCGTTCGGCCAGGGTCTTGATCCGATCATTAAGCTCCAGGGCTTGTGTAATCTGGGCGGGCACACGCTCGAGCTCGCGCACGATCTCCTCCTCCAGCTCCTTGCTCATGCCGTGCCTGCGGCCCAACACCACCACCAGGATAAGCAGCGCGACTAGTTGCGTGGTGAAGGCCTTGGTGGAGGCGACGCCGATCTCGGGCCCGGCGCGGGTCATTAGCACCAGTTCGGACTCGCGCACCAGCGAACTCTCCGGCACGTTGCAGATCGCCAGGGAATGGCCGAAGCCGAGCTTCTTCGCCTCGCGCAGGGCGGCCAGGGTATCGGCGGTCTCGCCGGACTGGGACAGCGCGACAATGAGCGAGTTGCGCCGCACCATCGGTTTCCGGTAACGGAATTCGCTCGCCACTTCCACGTTGCATGGGATGCCCGCCAGCGACTCCAGCCAGTAACGCGCAATCATGCCCGCGTGGTGGCTGGTGCCGCAGGCGATGATGTGCACGCCCTGTATCACGTCGAATATCTTGCCGGCGCCCGGTCCGAATGATTCCTCCAGCACCCGCCCCTCGAAGATGCGCCCCTCCAGGGTGTCGCTCACCGCGCGCGACTGCTCAAAGATTTCCTTGAGCATGTAGTGCCGGTATTCGCCGCGCTCCACGGCGTCCGCCGTCAGCGTGCTGACGTGTATCTTGCGTTGCACGGTTTCTCCCGCCGCATTGATAACGCGCACGCTGTCTTTAGTGATGTCGGCGACATCGCCGTCTTCGAGGATGATGAAACGGCGCGTCACCGGCAACAGCGCCGCCACATCCGAGGCGATGAAGTTCTCGCCCTCGCCCAGTCCGATCACCAAAGGACTGCCGCGCCGCGCGGCGGCGAGATGGCCGGGGTCGGTCACGCTGATGACGCCGAGCGCGTAAGCGCCCTGCAATTCGGAAACGGTGGCGCGCAAGGCATCGAATAAACTCTTGCCGGCTTGCAGATGGCTGTGTATCTGGTGCACCACCACCTCGGTGTCGGTCTGCGAGGTGAACTCGTATCCCGCCTTGGTCTGGCGCGCGCGCAGTTGTTCGTGATTTTCAATGATGCCGTTGTGCACCACGGCCACCGTGTTACGGCAGATGTGTGGATGGGCGTTGGCCTCGCTGGGCGCGCCGTGTGTGGCCCAGCGGGTGTGCGCGATGCCGCTGTGGCCCAACAGCGACTTGCCGATGAGCTGCTGCTCAAGCTCGGCGACCTTGCCTACCGCCCGCGCGCGCGTCAATTTATTGTGCGCATCGAGCACCACCGCGCCCGCCGAATCGTAACCGCGGTACTCCAGGCGCTTCAGCCCCTCCAGCAGGGCCGGCATCACATCACGCTGCGCCACCGCTCCGACAATTCCGCACATATCAGCTCCGCTTCGCGGAAGAGAAAAGAGAAAAGAGGCAAGTGAAAAGGGTCATAACCAAGTGCTTAGCTTTTCTCTTTGTTCTTTTCTCTTTTCTCTGTTTTAACCGGCCTTTTCCAGCCCGGCACGGTGCTTTGTTTCACACGCGACAGCGCCAGCACGTCAGACGGCACATCCTGGGTGATGGTGGAGCCGGCGCCGATGACCGCGCCCGCGCCGATGCTGACCGGCGCCACCAGTTGCGTATCGGAGCCGATGAAGGCGCCGTCGCCGATGATGGTCTGGTGTTTGCTCACGCCGTCATAATTGCAGGTAATGGTGCCCGCGCCAATGTTCACCTCGCGCCCTACCGTGGTGTCGCCGATGTAGCTCAGATGGTTGATCCTGGAGTGCGCGCCGACCGTGGATTTCTTGATCTCGACGAAGTTGCCGATGTGCGCGCCCTCGGCGAGCCGGGTTTCGGGGCGGATGCGCGCGTACGGGCCGATGCGGCAGTGTTTATCAATCACAGCGTCTTCAATCACGCAGTGAGACAGGATTTGTACGTCATCGCCCACGCTCACATTGCGCAGCAGGCTGTATGGCCCGATGCGCACGCGCTCGCCCAGCGTCACCTTGCCTTCGATGATGACGTTCGCGTCTATCTCCACGTCGCCGCCCGCCGTCAGCTCGCCGCGCAAGTCAAACCGCGCGGGGTCGGCGAGCGTGACGCCTTGCGTCATCAGGCGTTCGGCCTGCGCGCGCTGATAGTGGCGTTCCAGTTTGGCCAACTGTACCTTGGTGTTGATGCCCATCACCTCTGCGGCATTCCCGGTAGAAACCGTATTCACCGTCACCCCGTCGCGCACCGCGAGCGCGATGATGTCGGTGAGATAATATTCGCGCTGCGCGTTGCTGCTTTTCAATTCTTTAAGCCAGCCGCGCAACCGTTTGGCATTCGCCGCCAACATGCCGGTATTGATCTCTTTTATCTCGCGCTCAGCGGAGGTGGCGTCTTTTTCCTCCACGATGCGTGTTACTTGATTGCGCCCATCGCGCACGATGCGCCCATAGCCGGAAGGGTCGCCCAGGCTCACCGTTAACAGGCCGAGCCGGTCCTGGTCCGCTGCGCTGATGAGTTTGTTGAGCGTGGCGGCGGTGATAAGCGGCACGTCGCCGTAGAGCACCAGCACTGTACCGGCGTCGTTTATATTTGGCATGGCCTGAGCGACGGCGTGGCCGGTGCCGAGCTGTGGGGTTTGTTCCACCCAGTGTACATCGAGGTGGGAGAGCGCCTTGGGCACCGCGCCGCCGCCGTAGCCGTACACCACGTAAATGCTTTGCGTGAGTTCGCGCGCCGTATGCGTCACATGCTCAAGCAGTGTCCGGCCCGCCAGGCGATGCAGCACCTTGGGCAGGCTGGAGCGCATGCGCGTGCCCTGACCGGCGGCGAGGATGATAACGCTAAGGCTCATGTGCCTAAGGATAAACCACGGGGCGCGCCGGGGAAAGCGGCGGCGCGGCGCATGAATTATAAATCAGCGTCCCGAGCGCTTACGCAGGCGCTGGATGGTCTGTAACTGCGCGACCGCTTCGGCCAGCTCGGCCTGAGCCTTGGCATAGTCGAGCTTGGCCGTCTTGTCGCGCATGGCGTCTTCGGCGCGCTGCTTGGCCTCCAGGGCCTTGGCCTCATCGAGGTCGTGCGCGCGTAGCGCGGTGTCGGAAAGAATGGTCACCACGTTGGGCTGAATCTCCAGTATCCCGCTGGAGATGTAGAATATCTGCTCTTCACCGCCGGGCAGCTCGACGCGCACCTCGCCCGGCCGCAGCGTGGTGAGCAGGGGCGCGTGGCGCGGCAGTATGCCGAGCTCGCCCATCACTCCGGGCGCGAACACCCGCTCCGCGGTGCCGGAAAAAATCTCCGCCTCGGCGCTTACGATATCCACATGCATGGTCATGGCCATATAAAATCAGAGAAAAGAGAAAAGAGAAAAGAGCAAAGAGCAAAGAGCAAAGATAAGACCGCAAAACTACAATGCTGTCTTGATATTGCCTTTTTCATTCCCTTCTTTTCTCTTTTCTCCTGTCTCTTTTCTCTGTCTTTTAAAGCGTCTTCGCCTTCTCGACCGCTTCGTCTATGGTGCCGACCATGTAGAACGCCTGCTCCGGCAGGTGGTCGTATTCGCCGTTGACGATACCCTTGAAGCCGCGGATGGTTTCCTTGAGCGATACGTACTTGCCGGGGCTGCCGGTGAATACTTCCGCGACGAAGAACGGCTGCGACAGGAAGCGTTGAATCTTGCGCGCGCGCGACACCGCCAGCTTGTCTTCCGGCGACAGTTCGTCCATGCCCAGAATCGCGATGATGTCGCGCAATTCCTTGTAGCGTTGCAGCGTGGCCTGCACCGAGCGCGCCACGCTGTAGTGCTCTTCGCCCACCACCAGCGGATCAAGCTGGCGCGAGGTCGAGTCGAGCGGATCCACCGCCGGGTAAATACCCAGCGAAGCGATGTCGCGCGACAGCACCACGGTCGAATCCAGGTGCAGGAAGGTGGTCGCCGGGCTGGGGTCGGTCAAGTCGTCGGCCGGCACGTACACGGCCTGGATCGAGGTGATCGAACCCACCTTGGTGGAGGTGATGCGCTCCTGCAAACGGCCCATTTCTTCCGCCAGCGTCGGCTGGTAGCCCACGGCGGAAGGCATGCGCCCGAGCAGCGCCGACACTTCGGTGCCGGCCAGGGTGTAACGGTAAATGTTATCCACGAAGAACAGGATGTCGCGGCCTTCGTCACGGAAGTATTCGGCCATGGTGAGACCGGTCAGCGCCACGCGCAGACGGTTGCCCGGCGGCTCGTTCATCTGGCCGAACACCATCGCCACCTTGGATTCGGGCAGGTTGTCCAGGTTGATCACGCCCGCTTCCGACATTTCGTGGTAGAAGTCGTTACCTTCACGGGTACGCTCACCCACACCGGCGAATACCGATAGACCGGCGTGTTGCTTGGCGATGTTGTTGATGAGTTCCAGCATGTTCACGGTTTTGCCTACACCCGCGCCGCCGAACAGACCGACCTTGCCGCCCTTGGCGAACGGACAAATCAGGTCAATCACCTTGATGCCGGTTTCCAGCAGGTCCACCGAGGGCGACAGCTCGTCGAACTTCGGCGCTTTGGCGTGGATGGGACGCCTTTCATCGGACTTGATCGGGCCCCTCTCGTCTATCGGGCGTCCGAGCACGTCCATGATGCGCCCCAGCGTGCCGTGGCCGACCGGCACCGAAATCGGCGCGCCGGTGTTGTTCACCTTCATACCGCGCCGCAAACCGTCGCTCGAGCCCATCGCAATGGTACGCACCACGCCATCGCCCAGGTGCTGCTGCACCTCGAAGGTGAGCCCCGGCTCGGCGCTGCTGCCCGCCTGCTCCTCGATCAATAAGGCGTCGTACACCCTGGGCATCGCCTCGCGCGGAAATTGCACATCCACCACCGCGCCGATGCACTGAACTATCGTTCCTGCACTCATGTTATGTTCCTCAAACTAAAATAAAATTCGTTATCTGGCGGCGGGCGGCGAGTAGTTCTAACTGCCCCCTCACCCCATCCCTCTCCCAAGGGGAGAGGGGGTGTTTGTTTCCTTCTCCCTGCGGGAGAGGGGGCACTTTACACTGCCGCCGCGCCGCCCACGATCTCCGACAGCTCCTTGGTAATCGCGGCCTGACGGGTCTTGTTGTAAACCAGCTTCAGTTCATCAATCACGTCGCCGGCGTTGTCCGACGCGGACTTCATCGCCACCATGCGCGCGCTCTGCTCGGACGCTATGTTTTCCGCCACCGCCTGGTACACCAGCGCCTCGATATAGCGCACCATGATCGCGTCTATCGCGGTTTTCGCGTCCGGCTCGTACAAATAATCCCAGCGGCCTCCGGAACCGCCGCCCAGCTTCTCGCCGGACAGCGGCAGCAACTGTTCCATCACCGGCTCCTGCTTCATGGTGTTGATGAAGCGGGTGTAAAAAATAGTCAGCGCGTCAATTTTGCCGCTGGAATAATTATCCAGCATCACCTTCACCGCGCCGATCAGCTTATCCAGGTGCGGCGTGTCGCCGAGGCCGGTGACCTGCGAGGCGACGCCCGCGCCCAGGCGGTTCATGAAGCCGAGGCCCTTGTTGCCGATGCAGCACACCTGGACGCCGGTCTTGGCGCTGTCCCATTCCTTCAACTTGCCGAGCGCCAGGCGCAGCACATTGGTGTTGAGGCCGCCGCACAGGCCCTTGTCGGAAGTCACCACGATGATGCCCACGTTCTTGACCTGGGGGCGCTTTATCAGGAACGGATGCCGGTACTCGACGCTGGCGCCGCTCATGTGCGCCGCGACGTTGCGTATCTTTTCGCCATACGGGCGCGAGGCGCGCATGCGCTCTTGCGCCTTGCGCATCTTCGACGCCGCCACCATTTCCATGGCCTTGGTGATCTTGCGCGTGTTTTGCACGCTCTTGATCTTGGTGCGTATCTCTTTGCCGCTGGCCATGTTTAGTACACCGAGGTTTTCTTGAACTCTTCGATGGCGGCGGACAAGTCCTTTTCCGCGGCGGCGTCGAGGTCCTTGGTCGAGCTGATTTTATCCACCAGCGCGGCGTGTTTGCTCTTCATGTAGGCGTGCAGCGCGGATTCGAAGGCCAGCGCCTTCTTCACCTCCACATCGTCGAAATAGCCCTTGTTCACCGCGAACAGGGTGATCGCCATTTGCGCCACGCTCATCGGGGCGTATTGCGGCTGCTTCATCAACTCGGTCACCATGCGCCCGCGCTCCAACTGCTTGCGCGTGGCCTCGTCCAGGTCGGACGCGAACTGCGCGAACGCCGCCAGTTCGCGGTACTGCGCCAGCGCCAGGCGCACGCCGCCGCCCAGCTTCTTGATGACCTTGGTTTGCGCCGCGCCGCCTACGCGCGATACCGAAATACCGGCGTTGATGGCGGGGCGGATGCCGGCGTTGAACAAATCGGTTTCCAGGAAGATCTGGCCGTCGGTGATCGAGATCACGTTGGTGGGCACGAACGCGGACACGTCGCCCGCCTGGGTCTCGATGATCGGCAGCGCCGTGAGCGAGCCGGTCTTGCCCTTGACCTTGCCGCCGGTCATCTTCTCGACGTACTCGGCGTTGACGCGCGCGGCGCGCTCGAGCAGGCGCGAGTGCAGATAAAACACGTCGCCCGGATACGCCTCGCGCCCCGGCGGACGGCGCAGCAGCAGCGACACCTGGCGGTAGGCCCAGGCCTGCTTGGTGAGATCGTCGTACACGATGAGCGCATCCTGGCCGCGGTCGCGGAAGTATTCGCCCATGGTGCAGCCGGAATAGGGGGCGATGTATTGCATCGCAGCGGATTCCGAGGCGGTGGCGGCGACCACGATGGTGTAAGCCATCGCGCCGTACTCTTCCAGCTTGCGCACCACGTTGGCGACGGTCGAGGCCTTCTGCCCGATCGCCACGTAGATGCAGATCATGTCCTGGCCTTTCTGGTTGATGATGGTGTCTATCGCCACCGCGGTCTTGCCGGTCTGGCGGTCGCCGATAATCAACTCGCGCTGGCCGCGGCCGATGGGCACCATCGAGTCTATGGCCTTCAGGCCGGTCTGCACCGGCTGGCTTACCGATAGTCTTGCGATCACGCCGGGCGCGATTCTTTCAATCGGCGCGGTTTGCTTGGCGGCAATCGGCCCCTTGCCGTCTATCGGCTGGCCGAGCGAGTTCACCACGCGGCCGATCAGCGCCTCGCCCACCGGCACTTCCAGAATGCGCCCGGTGCACTTGACCGCGTCGCCTTCCTTGATGTGCTCGTATTCGCCCAGCACCACCGCGCCGACCGAGTCGCGTTCGAGGTTGAGCGCGAGGCCGAAGGTGTTGCCGGGAAACTCCAGCATCTCGCCCTGCATCACGTCGGACAGGCCGTGCGCGCGGATGATGCCGTCGGCGACGGTCACTACCGTACCCTCGGTGCGCGCCTCGGCCTTCGCCTCGAAGTTCTCGATGCGGCTCTTGATGAGATTGCTGATCTCGGAGGGGTTGAGCTTCATGTGTGTTTCCTCAAAATTTGCTGAAAATGTTTATTGGCCCAGGGATTGCGCCAGGCGTTGCAGCTTGCCGCGCGCCGAGCCGTCTATCACCCGGTCGCCGGCGCGGATGATCGCGCCGCCGAGCAGGGATTTGTCTATTTCGCAGTGCAGCACCACTTCACGCTGAAAGCGCTTCTTGAGCACCGCGGCCAGCGTGCGCTGCTGTTCATCGCTAAGCGCCTGCGCGGACATCACGCGCACGCTCAGCGTGCCTTCGGCCTCGGCGCGGCTCGCCTCGAACAGCGCGGCGATTTCCGGCAACAGCATCAGTCTGTTGTTTTCCATCAGCACCCGGACGAAATTTTTGCCGTGCTGATCCAGCGCGCCGCCCAGCGCATCAAGCATGAGGCCCTGTAGTTGCGCCTTGACCACGCGCGGATTGCCGATCAGCGCCCGCACCCTGGCGTCGCCGACCAGCGCGGCGGCCGTGGTGAGCCACTCCGACCAGTTCTTCAGCTTGCCTTCCGCGCGCGCGACCTCAAACGCGGCTTGCGCGTAGGGGCGGGCGGCGGTAACGGTGTCGGCCATGACGTGTGAAGTTAGACCTGCTTGGCCAGTTGATCAAGCAGGTCGCCGTGCGCCTTGGCGTCTATCTCGCGCCCCAGCACCTTTTCCGCGCCGGCCACGGCGAGGGCGATCACCTCGGCGCGCAATTTCTCGCGCGTGCGATTCGCCTCCTGCTCGATCTCGGCCTTGGCCCCGGTGATGAGACGCGCGCCCTCGGCGCGCGCCGCGCCCTTGGCCTCCTCGACGATCTCCACCGCGCGCCGCTCGGCCTGCGCCAGCACCTCGGCGCTGTCGTTCTTCGCCTTATGCAGCACTTCCCTAGCGCGCTTTTCAGCCAGCTCCATATCGTGTCTGCCCTTGTCCGCCGCGGCGAGGCCATCGGCGATGCGCTTCTGGCGCTCGGCCATCATCGCGGTGAGCGGCCCCCACAGGAATTTATTGACGAACCAGATGAGCAGGACAAACGCGATGATCTGTCCCAGCAGGGTAGCGGTGATATTCATGACTTAAAAAACCTCGTGAATGGACGAGTGCGGCCTGACTAGCCGCCGATGGCCTTGACCGCCGCCTCCAGCGCGCCGACGAAGGGGTTGGCGAACAGGAACCACATGGCGAACGCGAGAATGATGAACGGGAAGGACTCCATCAAGCCGGCGAAGATGAACATATTGACCATCAATTGCGGACGCATCTCCGGCTGGCGCGCGATGCCTTCCAGCGCCTTGGCGCAGATCAGGCCCCAGCCGATGGCCGAACCCAAACCGGCGGCGGCGAGAATCACGCCCACGCCCACCGCGGTGTAGGCATAAATCATGGCGATCATATCAGGTGTCATGGTGTGCTCTCCTTAAGAAAATTCAAATTGATAAAATGTTTTAGTGTTCCTGGTGCGCCATGCCTAAATAGACGATGCTCAGCACCATAAAAATAAACGCCTGCAGGGTAATGATCAGCAGGTGAAAGATGAGCCAGCCCAGGCCCAGTGTGATTTGCAGCGGAAACCAGAACAGCCAGCCTACCATACCCACCGCCAGCGTGCCGCCGATGAGGGCGATCAATAAAAACACCAGCTCGCCTGCGAACAGGTTGCCGAACAGTCGCAGCCCCAGGCTCAAGGGCTTGGCGACCTCTTCAATCGCGGTCATCACGATGTTCACCGGGATGAAAAACTTGCCGAACGGATGGAACAGAAACATCTTGAGATAGCCCACCGGGCCCTTGACCTTGATGCTGTAAAAGACGATGAGCGCGAACACGGTCAGCGACAGCGCGAAGGTGGTGCTGAGATCGGTGGTGGGCACGATTCTGAAATACTGCACGCCGAACAGGCCCAGGATAACGCTGGGTAGGTCCACCGGGATCAGGTCCATGGCGTTCATCAGGAACACCCACAGGAAAATCGTGAGCGCGAGCGGGGCGATGAGCGGGTTGTGGCCGGGGAAGCTGTCGCGCACCTGATTGCCGACGAACTCGAGAATCGCCTCCACGACGTTCTGAAAGCCGCTGGGCGCATCCCTGTTGAGCCTTCTGCCCAGGCGCCAACTCACAATGACGATGAGCGCGCCGATCAGGAAGCTCATGATGAGCGTATCGAGATGCAACGCCCAGAAGCCGGTCGCCTTGTGCGTGACCGGATCGCACTGCCCGACGCAAAGATTGGTCAGGTGATGCTGGATGTATTCAACTGTCCCCCCTCCGCCGGAGGATTCAGGCGCGGCGCTCAACTTAATATTACCCCTTTTGCGACACTCTGCTTATCACGTAGCCTAATTGGCCCAAACCAAACCCCACGATGCTGGCCAGCGGGTCGAGCTTCAACACCCCCAGCGCCAAGGCGAACAACGCCAGCACCAATAAAAATCTCTGCACCACGCCCAAGTACAGCAGCAACATGCCCTTGGTGGGGCTGGCCTGCGCCACGTTGCTGAGGCGGCGCTTGAGCAGCCAGGTCAGAGTCATGGCGACCAGTCCGCCGTAAAATGCGGCGATTCCCGGCCGCGTCCCGCCCATGAGCGTAAAGGCCGCCGCCGCCAGCACGGTAATCACGGCTTGATGAATCAAAACCGTGCGCGCGGCGGCACCCAGCCCGGTCACGCCGGACGCATCCTTGTCTGCCGGAATCACTTCGGCGGTACGCTCAGCAGCTTGTAAACCTTAAGAAGGCCGCCCACAAACCCTAGGCAGCCCAGACTGAACATGAAAAGGGGGAGAGTATTCAACCACTTATCGAGGCCATAGCCCAGCAACAAACCGGCCAGCATCATCGAGGTCAGTATCGTACCGACGCCGACAAGCGCTAAACCGGTTCCCTTGGCCTTGTTCACGGCGCGCGCATTATAAAGGTTTGGCCTGCGTCGCGTCAATGCTATTGGCGGCCGGTAATGAACCGACCCTCTGGAATACTTGATGAAATGGCGCCGGTCAGTGACTACAGTGAGCATGTCCCATGCACCGTGGTTATGATAAAGGGCGGCGATTTACGTTATGCTGACTGAACAACAGGTCACTATCAGACTCCAAAACATTGCAGTACCATCCCGGCACACGGCTGGAGGCACTCATGACGCGCACATTCTGGATTGCAATTTTCGCCGCCATTGCGTTGATGGTTTCAAACATCGTGGCGGCGGCGGAGAGTGACAAGAATACTTATGATAAAAACACCACGCTCAAGGAAGCCGAGGCGTTTTTCGGCGAGAGCACGGCGGGGCTCGCCAAGGTGATCGAAAAGGCGTTCAACGAGCAAGGACGCCCGAACGGCTACATCAAGGGTGAAGAAGTGAGCGGCGCGCTGGTGGTGGGACTGCGTTACGGCAGCGGAACGATCTCGCTGAAAAACGGCGGCACACGCAAGGTGCACTGGACCGGGCCGTCCATCGGCTTCGATGCCGGCGCCAACGCCTCCAAGGTGTTTGTGCTGGTCTACCACCTGCCCGCCGCGAGCGCCATCTACCAGCGCTTCCCGGCGGTGGAAGGCAGCTTCTATTACGTCGCGGGCGCGGGCATCAACTACCAGAAGAAGAGGAAGATCGTACTCGCCCCGATCCGCCTCGGCGTGGGCCTGCGCGGCGGCGTGAACATCGGCTACTTAAGCTACTCGCGCGAGAAGACCTGGATGCCGTTTTAGTGTCTGCGCCGGCCTTAAAAAGTGATGGCATCAAAACTCCGGGCTTTCAAGTGCCCGGTGGCGGCCGTCTCGCCGCCTGCTCTTAACAGCCACGCGGTGCGCATACCCGCCTCATGCGCCGCGTCCAGTTCCTCTTTAATATCCGAGAGAAACAGAATGTCACTTGGCGCAAGGCCGATGCTCTGTGCGATTTTGTGGTAAGAGCTCGCTTCTTTCTTGGCGCCCACCGTGGTATCGAAATAGCCTGAAAACAGCGGCGTGAGGTCGCCGTACCCGGTGTGCGCGAACAGCAGTTTCTGCGCCTGCACCGAGCCGGAGGAAAACACGTATAGCCTTATCCCCCGCGCGTGCCATTGCTTGAGATTGCGCACCGCGTCTTCGTAGACATGGCCTTTGAAATCGCCCTGCCTGTAGCCTTGTTCCCAGATCATGCCTTGCAGCGCCTTCAGTGGCGTGACTTTTTTGTCCTCGTCTATCCACTGAATCAGTTGGACAATGACTTCCTCATCATCGGCGCGCCCGCCTATCAATTGTCGTGCATCGTCCAGCAGCCCGCGCACCGCGGGGTCGTTCGCATGCGCGCGCACGAACCGCGCCATGCGCTCGCGCGCATAGGGAAACAACACGTCTTTCACGAAAGACAGCGAGGACGTGGTGCCCTCGATGTCGGTCACGATGGCCTTGATCACGCAGGGTTGGATTTCACTGCTTTATTTGATGTGCTTCAGTATGCCTTCCAGCTCATCCAGGCTGTTGTAACTGATGATGAGCCTGCCTTTGCCTTTCGCGCCGTGCTGGAAACGCACACTGGTGGCTAATTTTTCCGACAGATCTTTCTCCAGCTTACGGATATCCGGGTCGGCGCGGCGTTTTTCCGCGCTCTTGCGGCGCGGCGCGGCCTGCAAGCGCTGCACCAGGCGCTCGGTCTCGCGCACCGAGAGGGCCTTTTTTGGCCACGTCGTGCGCCGCCGCGCTCTGCGGCTTGCCGCTCAAGGCAAGCAGCGCGCGCGCGTGCCCCATCTCCAGCGTGCCTTGCTCCAACAATTGCTTCACGTCGTCATTGAGATCCAGCAGGCGCAGCAGGTTGCTCACCGCGGCGCGCGAACGGCCCACCGCCTGCGCCACCGCCTCGTGCGTCATGCCGAATTCGTCAATCAGGCGTTTGAATGCGCCGGCTTCTTCGATGGCGTTAAGATCGGCGCGCTGGATGTTTTCAATCAGGGCGATGGCGAGCGCATCGCTGTCGGACACGTTGCGCACGATGGCGGGAATCTCCTGCAAGCCCGCGAGCTGCGCGGCGCGCCAGCGCCGTTCGCCCGCGATGATCTCGTAGCGCCCGGCCTGACCAAGCTGGCGCACCACGATGGGCTGCACCACGCCCTGCGCGCGGATGGAATCGGCGAGGTCTTGCAGGCTTTCCGCGTGCATGTTTTTGCGTGGCTGATATTTGCCGCGCTGGATGAGATCAACCGGCAGGTTGCGCAGCGACCCTTGCGGCAAGCCCGCGCTGTCGGGCCGCACGCTGCTGAGCAGCGCATCCAGACCCCGTCCCAGTGCGCGTTTTTTCTGCATCATTCCCCCTTAAGCCGTGGCCGCCGCTTTTTGCAGCGCGGTTTCTTTTCTCAATATCTCGCCCGCCAGCGCGAGATAGGCGAGCGCGCCGCGCGAGGTTTTATCATAAAGCAGGATCGGCACGCCGTGGCTCGGCGCCTCGGCCAGGCGCACGTTGCGCGGGATCACGGTGTGATAAACCTGGTCCGCGAAATGCTGCTCAAGCTGCGCGGACACCTCGTTCGACAGATTATTGCGCGCGTCAAACATGGTGCGTAAAAGTCCTTCGATGTGCAACGCCGGGTTATGCGTCTCGCGGATTTTTTCAATCGTGGCGAGCAGCGCGGTAAGGCCCTCGAGCGCGTAATACTCGCACTGCATGGGAATCATCACCGACTGCGCCGCCACCAGCGCGTTCACGGTGAGCATGTTGAGCGCGGGCGGGCAGTCTATAAAAATATAATCGTAGTTGCCGCGCACCGGCCCCAGCGCCAGACGCAGGCGGTGCTCGCGCCACTCCATGTTCATCAGCTCCACCTCGGCGGCGGTCAGATCGCTGTTGCTGGGCAACAGGCTCACGCCCGCAGTGGCGGTGGTAACGGTGCATGAGGCAACATCACTGTTGCCGCACAGCACATCATAAGTGGTGCGTTCGATGTCGTTTTTGTTCACGCCGCAGCCCATGGTGGCGTTGCCCTGCGGATCGAGGTCAATAAGCAGCACACGCTTCCTGCAGGCGCCAAACGACGCAGCGAGATTCACCGCAGTGGTGGTCTTACCGACTCCGCCCTTTTGGTTGGCCAGGGCAATGATTCTGCTCATATTTAAAGATGTTCCAGTTTCACGCAGGCTAAACCGGTCTTATCCGTACCAGATGGCGCTCAGCTTCAAGGCCGGGGACATGCAGTTTTATTACTTCTATCACTTTGAATTCCGCAGGAATATCCGCCAGCTCCGGTTCAGGATGCGCACCCTTCATCAGCAGAAATTCACTGTCCTTGTCACACAGGTGCCGCGCGCCGCGCACAATCTCGGCCACGCTCCCCAAGGCGCGCGCTATCAGTGTAGCGAATTTCCGCCCGGGCCGGTACTTTTCCACGCGCGCCTGCACTACCTCGACGTTACGCAGACCCAGTTCGGCTACCGCCTGGCGCACAAAGCGCGTCTTCTTGGCGTTGGCATCGAGCAGGGTGAATTCAACATCAGGCCGCGCGATGGCGAGCGGAATGCCGGGCAAGCCCGCGCCGGTGCCGATGTCCAGCACGTCCGCGCCCTTTATATAAGGCAAGATGGCGAGGCTGTCCAGCAGATGGCGCGACACCATCTCCAGCGGGTCACGCACCGCGGTAAGGTTGTAAACCTTGTTCCATTTGTCGAGCAGTTCGATATAGGCCAGCAGTTTCCGCCGTTGCGCCTGACTTAAACTGTTTAGCCCCAGCGCCTCCAGGCCTTGACTCAGAATCAGGGAACATTGGGGCAGCGCGCCGGGTTCCATCAGCCTTGCGCGCTCAAGTTGAGCAGGCGCGGCACGCGCAATTCAATCGGGGCGTGAGCGCGGGTATCACGCGCGCCGTTTGTGCAGATACACCAACAATAATGAAATCGCCACCGGCGTGACACCGGAAATACGCCCCGCCTGGCCCAGCGTGGCGGGCTTGTGCGCGTTGAGCTTGAACTGCGCCTCTTTGGAGAGTCCGCGCACGTTCGTATAATCGAAATCAAGCGGCAATGAGGTTTCCTCATGCCGCCGCGTGCGCGCGATTTCATCCTGCTGACGCTCAATGTAGCCGTGATACTTGGCCTGTATCTCGACCTGCTCCGCGACTTTTTCATCCACCACCGCCTCGCCCGCACCCGGCAGCGACATCAAGGCGCGATAGTTCACGTCCGGGCGGCGCAACAAATCCGCAAGCGTGGCCTCGCGCGTAAGTGCCTGGCCGAATACGCGCTCGGCCTCCTGCTGCGGCAGTTTATCAGGGCGCAGCCAGGTCGCGCGCAGGCGTTGCTGTTCTCGTTCAATCGCTTCGCGCTTGGCTTCAAACACGCGCCAGCGCGCATCGTCCACCACGCCCAACTCACGGCCTTGAGGCGTGAGGCGCAAATCAGCATTGTCCTCGCGCAGCAGCAAGCGATACTCCGCGCGGCTGGTAAACATGCGATACGGTTCCGTTGTGCCGCGCGTAATCAAATCATCAATCAACACGCCCATGTAAGCCTCGTCGCGGCGCGGGCACCACGGCGCTTTATCCCGCGCGCGCAACGCGGCGTTGATGCCCGCGACAATGCCCTGCGCCGCGGCTTCTTCGTAGCCCGTGGTGCCGTTGATCTGACCCGCGAAAAACAGATTTTTAATGATCTTGGTTTCGAGCGACGGCTGCAAATCGCGCGGATCAAAATAATCATATTCAATCGCGTAACCCGGTCGGGTGAGGTGCGCGTTCTCAAAGCCCTTGATGGAGCGCACCAATTCAATCTGCACATCGAAGGGCAGGCTGGTCGAAATGCCGTTGGGATACACTTCGTGCGTGGTCAAACCCTCCGGCTCGACGAAAATCTGGTGTGATGTTTTATCGGCGAAGCGCACGATCTTGTCTTCAATGGACGGGCAGTAACGCGGCCCCACGCCTTCAATCACGCCGGTGTACATGGGCGAGCGGTCGAGACCGCCGCGAACAATCTCGTGCGTGTGCTCGTTGGTGTGCGTGATGTGGCACGGCACCTGGCGCGGATGCTCTTCCACGCGCCCCATGAAGGAAAATACCGGCACAGGCTCATCGCCCGGCTGTGGCGCGAGCTGCGAGTAATCTATGGTGCGCCCGTCTATGCGCGGCGGCGTGCCGGTTTTCAAGCGCCCCACGCGAAACGGCAGTTCGCGCATGCGACTCGCCAGCGCATTCGCGGGCGGATCGCCCGCGCGACCGCCTTGATAATTGGACAGCCCGACATGAATTCGCCCGGCGAGAAACGTGCCCACCGTCATCACCACACACTGCGCCTGAAAGCGCACGCCCATTTGCGTAACCACGCCCGTCACGCGCTCGCCTTCGATGATTAAATCTTCCACCGGCTGTTGAAAGATGGAAAGATTGGCCTGCGTCTCCAGCGCGTGGCGCACCGCCTGCCGGTACAGCACGCGATCCGCCTGCGCGCGCGTGGCGCGCACCGCCGGACCCTTGCTCGCGTTCAAAATACGAAACTGTATGCCCGCCTGATCCGCCGCGTGCGCCATCAGTCCGCCGAGCGCATCAATTTCCTTGACCAGATGCCCCTTGCCGATGCCGCCGATGGACGGATTGCAGCTCATCTGCCCCAGCGTCTCGATGCTTTGCGTGAGCAACAGCGTGCGCGCACCCATGCGCGCAGCCGCAAGCGCCGCCTCGGTGCCCGCGTGCCCGCCGCCGACTACGATCACATCAAATTTGTCTTGATATCGCATACAGCAACTTACACCTTAAAAACACCATTTACCGTGTTTATGATAATATAAAAAGCTCAAACCATTAACTGCTCGCAAAGGCCTGCTTATGACCAGGGAATTCGACGTAATTGTTGAACGCGACAGCGAAGGCTACTATGTCGCATCCGTCCCTGCGCTCCCCGGCTGCCACACTCAAGCCAAATCTCTCGATGATTTAATGGAGCGCATTAAGGAAGCTATCGAGCTTTGCCTCGATACCGAGGGAGAAAGCACCGAAAACCTCCGCTTCGTCGGCATTCAGCGCATCACCATCGCCGCTTAGATGCCGCTCCGCCTGACGGGCAAGCAACTGCTCGCGGCTTTATCCAGTGCCGGATTCACGATTGCTCGCATCAAAGGTAGCCACCACATCCTGCGCCACCCCGATGGCCGCTCCACCGTCGTTCCCGTTCATGCCGGCGAAACTATCGGCCCCGGTCTTCTCGCAAAAGTGCTCCGCGATTGCGACTTAACTCGCGACGACTTGCAACAACTCTTATAAGCCGGGTCACTCCATCGTAAGTATGCAGCTCGTCTCTACCCCAGCGTCTCGATGCTTTGCGTCAAGAGCAGCGCGCGCGCAGCCGCAAGCGCCGCCTCGGTGCCCGCGTGCCCGCGTGCCCGCCACCGACTACTATCACGTCAAATTTATCTTGATACATCATCTCAATACCGGAATCTAATTTTTGTAAATATCGCTATGGTGTCCAATGGCAATAACCAGAACCGTCAATACCTTGTCCTCGATACGGCAAAGTAAACGATAATCGCCTGCACGGTAACGCCACAGACCGGATTTGTCACCATGTAAGGCCTTGCCCAGGCGGCGTGGATTATCGCCGGTGGCGATGCGCTCACGCAGATAACGCGTAATACGGGCCTGCGCCGGGCGATCGAACCGCTTCAGATCATCCAGCGCGGCGCTGTCGAACTCAACTTTCAAGACCAAGTTGGCGTTCGACTTCTTCTAGAGAAAGACGGGGATTATTTTTTTCCAGGCGCGCCAGGGCGAGCAGATAATCCTCCTCGTCCTGTAAAAATTCGAGGATGGCCTGGCCCAGGTTCAGAACAATGTTCCGGGCGCTGTTTTCATAGACAACGGCATCAAACAGCACGCTGGCGCGCGCTTCCTCGGCGAACATCTCGATTACCTTGGGTACCTCCAGCGTGGTCTGCAGCACAGCGGCGATCTTCTGCGCCGCCCTGTGCACGCTCGGCACGCCGCCGTAGGCGCGGCTGGGCTGGCGCACGTCATAAGATGTACGCCTTGAATCAACCGTTTTCGTCTGCTGTAATGTTGCCATTATGCTGGGCGCGCTAAATAACCTCGCCGGAAATATGGGCCAAAACTGTGCCAACTCTTATGCATTTATATTTCGTTATAAAACAAGCATCTACATGAGTCAAGGATGACTTTGCCAAATATTTGACCAAGCAAGCATCGCCCATTGCCAGCCGGCGGACATTTTATGCCGTCTGCGTGATAGTACGCCGAGGCCGGCTGTAGCACTAGCGCAAGGAGGGTGAGCGGGGAACATAGGTGCTTGATAGTGTCCTCTGAACATGTTAAATTTTTTCGGCGTCATGTCTTCCTAAACCACACAAGGGGTAATGCAATGAGCAAAAAAGTCTTAATGTTGTTGAGCGCAATGCTGTTCGCCGTCGGCCTGGCCGCGTGCGAAAAGAAAGAAGCCGCCGCGCCAGCCGACGACGAGGGCGGCCAAAGCATGCAGCAGCCCGCTGAAGGCGGCGATGCCGCGCCTGAGGAACCGAAGCAGGAATAGTCTCGTTACAGAGGCTGGCAGCGTTGCCAGCCTCTGATTTTTCTGATTTAGCCCCAAACGCCAAGCGCGCTTGGGGCCCTGATTTCACGTCGCCAGCACGCATCTTACCGGAGCGCACTCACAAATAGTTTGTATGGCCTACAGTCCGCCCGATGATGCCGCACTGAGCCGCATCGCTCAAAGGCTGGGCGGCGCCCTTAAAAAGCACGCTGTCATGCTCGCCACCGCCGAATCCTGCACCGGCGGCTACGCGGCGCAAATCATGACCTCGATCCCCGGCAGCTCGGAGTGGTTCGAGCGCGGCTTTGTCACCTATACCAATCTCGCCAAACACGAAATGCTGGGCGTGCCTGCGGTCACGCTTGAAACACACGGCGCGGTGAGCGAGCAAACCGTGCGCGCGATGGCCGCGGGCGTGCTCCAACACAGTCACGCGCAAGTGAGCCTTGCCGTGAGCGGCATCGCCGGACCCTCCGGCGGCACCAGGCAAAAACCGCTGGGCACGGTATGTCTCGCCTGGGCCGGCAAGGGGCGGGAAGCACAAAGCCGCACCGAGCATTTTACCGGTGACCGCGAGGCGGTGCGCCGCGCCGCGGTACTCGCCGCCTTGCAGGGCATGCTGGATTTTCTGGCCGCCAAATGAATGAAAGGCCCGCCACGCAACGTCTGTTTTTCGCCCTGCTGCCGGATGCGGCGCTGCATGAACGGCTGGTCAAGTTACGCGGCGAACTGGCCCTAAACGGCGCAGCGGTCACGTCCGATAATCTGCATCTCACCTTGCTGTTTCTCGGCGGCATGGATGCCAAGACGCGGCTTGACATCGAACGCGCTTGTGACGGCGTGCAAGCCGCCGCCTTTACCCTCACGCTGGATCAGATCGGCTATTGGCCCAAGCCGCGCATCGTGTGGATGGGGTCAACGGCGACTCCGGCGGCGCTGAGCGAGCTGGTCGCGCAGCTTAACGCTATCGCCGCACGCTCCGGCTACACCGTGGACACACGCCCTTACGCGCCGCATATCACCCTGGCGCGCAAGGCGCGCGCCTTGGAGGGGGCGCGCATTACGCCGCTCCAGTGGGAGGCGCGCGGCTTTTCTCTCATGGAATCGCAATCCACGCCGCAGGGTGTGCGCTACGTCGAATTACGGCGCTGGAATTTGCAGTGAGCGTTACTCAACCGGCGCATCAGGGTCGTTGCCCCACTCCGACCACGCGCCAGGATAGCCCTTGACGCGCGGGTAGCCGAGCGCCTTGAGCACGATATAGGTGTGCGAGGAGCGGTGATGGGTCTGGCAATAAGTAATGACCTCTTTGTCCGGCGTAACGCCCAAGGCCGCCAGCTGCGTGCGTAGCGCCGCCTCCGGCTTCAGGCGCGTCTGATTTTGCGCGTCTACCGCCAGCGTCCAGTCCATGTTCACCGCGCCGGGGATGTGCCCGCCGCGCGCCGCGCGTTTATCCACGCCGCGGTATTCGCCCGGCGTGCGCGCATCAAGCAGCGCCACCCTGGGGTCGTTGAGATGCGCGAGGATATAGCCTTTGTCCGCCTTCGCGCCTGCGTTGAGTTGTCCCACATGATAGCCGCTGGCTTTGGGCGCGGCAGGCTCACTGCTTAGCGGGCGCTGCTCCGCCGCCCAGGCACCCAGGCCGCCGTTCAACAGCGAAAAATTCTGATGGCCGATCACATCCAGCGTCCACAACAGACGGCACGCCTTGCCGCCGCCCTCGTCATCATAGGCGACTACGTGATGCTCAGGCGTGAGCCCCAGGTCCGACAGCGCCCTGGCTGTGTGCGCGGCATCGGGCAGCAAACCCATCACCGGCGGCCTGGCGGTAATAATCCGCGCGTATTCCAGGTGTACCGCGCCGGGGATATGGCCGCGCCCATACACCTCTGGCTTGCATAAATCCACAACCAGAATCCCCGCGCTGCCCAGATGCTTTTCCAGTTCGGCGGGCTCGACTATCAACGGTAATGACATGAAACGGCTCCTAGTTTTTGCAGCATAAAGCTTACCTGTTTCGGGCTTACATTGAAACAGCGCTATTCATGCCTGTTAAGTTATAATTTTCCCGGTAACACAACAGGAGCAACACCACGATGACCGCCGCCGCACACAAGGAAACGCTGGGCTTTCAAACCGAAGTCCGCCAGTTGCTGAAGCTCATGATTCATTCGCTGTACAGCAACAAGGAAATCTTTTTGCGCGAGCTGATCTCCAACGCCTCCGATGCCCTGGATAAATTGCGCTTCGAGGCGCTCTCCGGCGACGCGCTATACGAGAGCGACAGCGAACTCAAAATCCGCGTGAGCTACGACAAGGGCGCGCGCACCGTCACCATCAGCGATAACGGCATCGGCATGTCGCGCAGCGAGGTGATCGAAAACATCGGCACCATCGCCAAATCCGGCACACGCGAATTTTTCGAGAAGCTCTCCGGCGACGCCGCCAAGGACGCCCATCTCATCGGCCAGTTCGGCGTCGGCTTCTACTCCGCCTTCATCGTCGCCGACAAGGTTACGCTCACCACGCGCCGCGCGGGGCTTGGCGCCGAACACGGCGTGCGCTGGGAGTCCTCAGGCGAGGGCGATTACAGCATCGAGACCGTCGAGAAGGCCGCGCGCGGCACCGAGGTCACGCTGCACCTGCGCGAGGGCGAAGACGAATTTCTCGATGGCTTCCGCCTGCGCGCCGTCATCCGCAAATATTCCGACCACATCAACGCACCCATCCTGCTGCCCGCGGAAGGCGGAGGCAAGGCGGGCGAAGAAACGGTCAATCGCGCCTCGGCCCTGTGGGCGCGCCCAAAGAACGAAATCAGCGCGGAGGAATACAACGAATTTTACAAGCACGTCGCGCATGACTTCGAGAATCCGCTCGCGCAACTGCACAGCCGCGTGGAGGGCAAGCTCGAATACACGCTGTTGTTGTATATCCCCGCGCACGCGCCGTTTGACCTGTGGGAGCGCGACAGCGCGCACGGCGTAAAGCTCTACGTGCGGCGCGTGTTCATCATGGAGGACAACCAGCACCTGCTGCCGCGCTACCTGCGCTTCGTGCGCGGCGTGATTGATTCCAACGACCTGCCGCTCAACGTGTCGCGCGAAATCCTGCAAGGCAGCAAGATCATTGACAGCATCCGCGCGGCGGCCGCCAAAAGAATGCTTGGGCTGCTCGAAGACATGGCGGCGAACGACGCGGAAAAATACGCCACCTTCTGGAAAGAATTCGGGCGCGCGCTCAAGGAGGGCGTGGTGGAGGATCACGCCAACCGCGAACAGATCGCCAAGCTGCTGCGCTTCGCCTCCACCCATCAAGACACCGATGCGCAACAGGTCTCGTTGGCGGAATACAGCGCGCGCATGAAGCACGGCCAGGACAAGATTTACTACATCACCGCGGAGAACTTTAACGCCGCCAGGCACAGCCCGCATCTGGAGCTGCTGCGCAAAAAGGGACTGGAAGTGCTGCTGATGTACGAACCGGTGGACGAGTGGGTGGTGGGACACCTGCACGAGTTTGAAGGCAAGTCTCTGCAATCCGCCGCCAAGGGCGAGCTTGATCTGGGAAAATTCTCCGACAAGGAAGACGAGGAAACGCACAAAAAGGCCGAGACCGAACTTAAAAGCCTGGTGGAGCGCATCAAGGGCGCACTGGGCGACAAGGTCGCCGAGGTGCGCGTAAGCCAGCGCCTGACCTCTTCACCCGCGTGCCTGGTGAGCGGCGCGCACGATCTCGGCGTGCACCTGGAGCGCTTGCTCAAGGCGTCCGGCCAGCCCGTACCCGGCAGCAAACCCACGCTGGAAATCAACCCCGATCATCCGTTAATCAAAAAACTCGACCAGGAAACCGACAGCGCACGCTTCGAAGATTGGGCGCATATTTTATTCGATCAAGCCCTGCTCTCCGAAGGCGCACACCTCACCGACCCCGCCGGCTTCGTGCGCCGCCTCAACAACCGCCTGCTGGAAATCGGCCAGTGACCACAGCCCCGCTCACCGCGAACACCTGTAAAAC
>JBCKVB010000013.1:0-31109 GCA_038924245.1 Gammaproteobacteria bacterium
CAATGACGTGATCGAGGCCGCGCACCCCAATGTCTTCCAGCACACTCCGTTCGCGCTGCTGGAAATCTTCGTGCTGCTCGCGCAACGCCCGCACCTCAAGGGCGTGCGCGCCGCCACCATACGCCTGATCCGCGATCACCGCCATCTGATAGACGACGCGTTCCGCGCCGACCTGCGCTGCCGCGCGCTGTTCATGGAATTGCTGCGCGAGAAACGGGGTATCGCGCATGAATTGCGGCGCATGCACCGTTACGGCGTGCTGGGCGCCTACATTCCGGAATTCGGCCAGATCGAGGGCCAGATGCAGCATGATTTATTTCATGTCTACACTGTGGATGAGCACACGCTGTTTCTGGTACGCAACCTGCGCCGCTTCGCCCTGCCGGAGTTCGCGCACGAACTTCCGCTGTGCAGCGAAATCTTTCAGCAACTGCCGAAACCGGAGCTTTTATATCTCGCCGGGCTGTTTCACGACATTGCCAAGGGCCGTGGCGGCGACCACTCCGAGCTGGGGGCGGAAGACGCCGCGCAATTCTGCCTGCGCCACGGCCTGAGCGCCGTTGACGCCCACCTGGTGGCATGGATGGTCAAACACCATCTGATTCTGTCACGCACCGCGCAACGCGAGGATATCAGCGATCCGCGGGTGATCAACACCTTCGCCGCCAGAATAGGCGACGGGATACGCCTGGACTATTTATATCTGCTCACCGTGGCCGACATCCGCGCCACCAATCCCACCTTGTGGACCAGTTGGAAAGGTGCGCTGCTCACCGAACTGTATCTCGCCACACGCCGCGCGCTGGCGCGCGGACTGGACAATCCCCTCGCGCAAACGGAACGCATCGAAGAAACCCGGCGCGAGGTGGGCCAACTGCTCATACAGAGCGGCGTAAATGAAACGGCGCTGGAAAACCTGTGGCGCGAAGTGGGCGCGGATTATTTTCTGCGCTATGCGGCGGACGAGATCGCCTGGCACAGCGCGGCCATCCTTGGCGCAGCGGCCGCGGAGTCACCCCTGCTGCTCATCCGCCCCAGTGCGCGCGGCACGGAGATTTTTGTTTATACCAAGGCGCGGGATCATTTGTTCGCCACCGTCACCGGCACGCTGGACCAGATGGCGCTCAGCATCGTGGACGCACGCATCGTGAGCGCAAAAAACGGCTACACCCTCGATACCTACATCGTGCTGGAAGAAACGGGCGCCATCACCCACGGCGTGCCGCGTCTGAGTGAAATCGCGCGCACTCTGGAGCAGGCGTTACGCCAAAACGCCCCGCCTGCCGCCGTCACGCGCCGCGCGCGGCGTCAGGTAAAACACTTCGCTACCAAAACCGAAGTCAGCTTCAGCGCGGATAGCGGCAATCAGCGCACCCTGCTGGAGGTGGTCAGCGCCGACCGTCCGGGCCTGTTATCCTGCATAGCCAGGGCATTCACGGAGTGCTCCGTGCGCCTGCAAAACGCCAAGATCGCCACCCTGGGCGCGCGCGCGGAGGATGTGTTTTTCATCACGGACAATGCGAATAAACCGCTCAGCGACGCACTCTGCGCGCAATTGCGCGCGGCCATCCTGCGCCATTTAGCTGACTCCGTAGAAGCCATGCGTACGGAAAAATAACCGGAGAGTTTGGTAGCCTTGACGGATTCCTATGGCATCAGATAACCTGAAATCGCACAAGTTTGTGAGCAATAGGGTTACCGTCAACACGTCACTAAAGGTAGGGTCTGCTCCTTAATCCAGGAGTAAGAGAATAGAAGATCATGTATCTTTTTTGGGGCTCAAGGTCTAACTGGGCAGACTGGAAATGCAGAACACCGGTCACACGCTACGCTGGCTATATGAACCGTGTTCTTCCGCCCTTCGCATGCCCCTGGCGAAGCACACGAGCAGGTGAGACGAGGTAGGGTAGTCATACAATGAACATGACCCCTTTGTTCCTCAAGTACGGCGCAGAAGTGGAAGTGATTGCGCCGCAAGCATTGCGCGATGAAGTTGCGTCACAATTGCAACTTGGCGCGAAACAATATTCAACCCAAAAGGTAGCGAAATGAAAGCTGGACGCAACGATCCCTGCCCCTGCGGCAGTGGCAAGAAATACAAACAGTGCTGCATGAAAACGGAACAACCCCAGCCGGAGGAAGAATTTCTCTGGCGCAGGATACGCCGCGCGATCGAAGGGTCACCCATGAAGATGCTCGATTTCAGCAGCAGCCATTTCGGGCGGAAAGCGTTGCTGGAGGCATGGGATGACTTCATGCCGTGGGAAGATGAGCCGTTCGCCATGGATACGCCGCACATGCCGATATTCATGCCATGGTTCTTTTATGACTGGCTGCCCGATCCACACAACACCTCGGTCAGGCGTGAGGCGCTGGACGAGCGCACGCTGGGGCAGGCGTACCTGGACAAAAAAGGCCGCCACCTAGACCCTTTTCACGTCCGCTACATCGAACAATGCTGCGCTGCGCCGTTCAGCTTTTACGATGTCCTGTCCGTCCGCCCCGGCGATGGCTTCACCCTGCGCGACATATTCACCAGCGAGGAAATTGATGTCACCGAACATGCTGGGTCGCGCCAATCACAGACCGGAGACATCCTGTTTGCCAAGGTAGTGAAAATAGACGGGGTAGCCATGCTCGAAGCCTGTGCGCCGATGATGTTCCCGCCCATGGAAAAAAGCGCGATCCTGAAGCTGCGCAAAAAAATGGAACGCCGCAACAAGATACTGACAGCGGAAGTGCTCCGGGAATATCTTTATGACATGCTGGGCGTCTACCACGACATCACAGACCGCCTGCTCAATCCGCCCATGCCGCAACTGCAAAACACCGACGACGATCCCCTGCTGCCGCACAGTCTCGTGTACGAAATCGAATCGCCGCGCGCGGCTTTTGACGCGCTCAAGCCGCTGTGCCTGACCATGACCGAGGAAGTCTTGCTTGAAGAAGCTGAATTCGACACAAAAGGTGAGTTGCTCAAAATCGAGTTCTCCTGGCAGAAACGCGGCAATGAGAAAAACAAGTCGTGGGAGAATACCATCCTTGGACACATCACAATTGATGGGCGCAGGATGATCATCGAAGTCAACTCCGAAAACCGCGCGCAGAAAATCCGCGCGCTCATCGAAGAAATGTTGCCGGGCGCGCACTACAAAACCACCGTGATCGAATCACTGCAAGCCATGCTGGCACGGGCGAAAGAAGAAGGTGAAACGCCAGTTTCCCGCCAGCGCCAAAAAGAACAGGACGAACTGAACAGCCGCCCCGAAGTTCAGGCGGAATTAGCCAAATACATGCGCCAGCACTACAGCACCTGGCCGGAAATCAAACTCCCCGCACTCAATGGCAAGACCCCGCTGCAAGCCGTGAAAACAAAAGATGGCCGCGAAATGGTCGAAGCGTTGTTGCTGGATTTTGAACGAAAAAGCGGACGCAACACTTCGCCCATCGATCCCACCATCATCGCCGAATTGCGCAGCAAATTAGGGTTGGAGTGACAAAGGGGTCAAGTTCATTGTATGACTATATGAACCGTGTTATTCCGCCCTCCCCCGCATGTCCCTGGCGAAGCACACGAGCAGGTGAGACGAGGCAGGGTAGTCATACAATGAACTTGACCCCTTTGTTTTCCTTTGAGACCTGACCCCGTGACTGTTGGACTGTTGCGAAGAAACCAGGTTAAAGGGAGGGCAGTACAATGTGGATTATCTGCGCCAACGGTGGTTATAGTGTTGCCTTTTTCTATTGAGTAGTTATAATACCTACCATGAACAGTAAGCAAGTCATCAAGCAACTTGAAGCGGGCGGCTGGACACGACGTAGCGTAAGGGGTAGTCATCACGTCTTTACTCACCCCTGCAAGCCAGGACACATCAGCGTGCCACATCCCAAGCAAGATTTAGGTGTGGGCTTGGTGCACAAGCTACTGAAACAAGCTGGACTGAAATAAAGGAGAGTGACCATGAAATTCATTATCGCAATTGAGCCAGGCACTGAAACCACCGCATTTGGTGTGGTAGTACCAGATTTGCCCGGTTGCTTTTCGGCTGGAGATACCTTGGACAAAGCCGTGGATAACGCCCGCGAGTCAATTGATCTGTGGTGCGAAACGGTGATCGAGGATGGCGGCGATGTGCCCGTTGCTAAGACCTTGACAGAGCATCAAGCCGATCCTGAATTTTCTGGCTGGATTTGGGCATTGTTGGAAGTGCCAGTGGAGCGTTACTTTGGCCCCGCTGAAAAACTCAACATCACTTTGCCGCGCTTATTACTAGCAAAAATTGATGAGTACGCCCGTGCCCATGGTGAGACGCGATCCGGCTTTCTGGCCGAAGCTGCACGGAGGGCTATGCGTTAGGGAGCGTAGTATGATGATGAAGAGAAGCAAAGGGAGCTGCTGTGAAAATAACAGATAAACGTGGTCTGTCCCCTATTGTTCGTTAGCCATGCCTTGACGCATGTGCGACAACTGTTGAAAGAGGATACAAGACTGGCGAGGCACACGAGCGGGTGAGACGAGGTAGGGTAGTCATACAATGAACATGACCCCTTTTCACACTCGGACAGCCAGAATAAACCGCTCAGCGACGCACTGTGCGTGCAATTGCGCGCGGCCATCCTGCGCTATTTAGCCGACTCCCTGGAGCCCGCTGTTAGCCGTTAACCCTCAATAAAGTAATCGCTGTCAATTTTCTTCGTTTCATACGATGTGACCGGAGTAACCCCAACATTATGGTCAATCATGAGCTGGGATAACTGCTCACCATCTATTAGCACGATCTTGGAATCAATTTTCGCCACATAGTCCTCAGCTTCACGGCTGAAGCTGGAGGTGGTTATAAAGATTCCCTTCTTCGCGCGGTGTCCTTGCAGCGCACCCGCAAACTTTTGGATATCAGGGCGTCCGATCGTAGCCTGCCACCGCTTGGCTTGAATGTAGATGACATCGAGACCAAGACGATCTTCGTTAATGATGCCGTCAATGCCTTCGTCGCCGCTGCGGCCGATGGCTTTCCCGGCCTCCTTTCGGGAACCGCCATAGCCCATTTTTACGAGAACGTCGATGACGAGGCGCTCGAAAAAAGATGGGGAGCATTCTGTTACGATTTTCAGAAGCTCAGCGGAGAGGTCTTCACGCAGTTTCTGATACGCCGTTTCCAGAAGCTCCCCCGGTGTTTGGAGTGTTTCTGTTTCCGTTGATTCTGTGGTTTCTGCCGCTTGCCGGTGTTTTGCTCTGAACTCTATGAACTCGGGAAACTGTTCGAGGAACTTCACATTGATTGCGAGTGTATTCTTGGACAGCACTTCTCGGCCACGTTGGGCTATGCGGAAGTGCCCGCGCCGCGTTGACTCCAACAAAGCCGCCTTACTCATATAGGATCGTGCCCAAGCAACACGGTTGTCGAATCTCGGCTGCTGTCCGCTCGGCAATAGCTCATTCTTTTCTACGTCCGTAAGCCCGAATTGTTCGGACAACCCCTCAATTGCCTCTCGAATGGAATGCTCATTTCCATCCGCAACGAAACGGAGCAAGGGAAGCATTATTGATTGGTAATCGGGTATGGCCATATTTGGTTCTTCTGTTGTTGACGGCTAACGGCACGCGCGCTGAGACGTACCTCGAGTGATTAACGATAATTATGATCTAAATTTTACATCATTTCTGCATTAATTCAGCCGGCTCCGTAGAGGCCATGCGTACGGAAAAATAGCCCGCCAGCACAATCAGCGCGCCGCCCAGCCACTCGTGCGCTTGCACCGTTTCGCCCGCTAGCCACGCCGCCGATACCGCACCCGCGACCAGTTCAAACAGCAAGATCACCGCCGAGCGTTGTACCGGCATCCGCGTCACGCCGTATTGCACCGCCAGAGTCATCGCGGTGATACCAAAAATGCCGAGCGCCACGGCGTAGAGCAGCGCCTCGAATGAGGCCTGTGGCGCCGGTTGCCCGCTGAACAGCAGCCACGCGCCAGCCACCAGCACGCCACCACCCCACACTGAAATAGTCTTCACCGGCACCGAAATATCTTGCAGCTTGCGTATCAGCACGTTGGAGCAGGCGAAGCTAAACCCCGACAGCAGGGCGAGCAGATCCGCGCGGCCGTGCGGCCATGGTATGCCCGCCGCGCCGTCCCACAGCATGATGAGCGCGCCCGCCATGGCAACGACCAGTAAACCCCAGGCGCGCGCGGACACGCGTTCGCCCAGCGCCGCCCAGCCCAGCAAGGCGACCCACAGCGGCGCCAGATAAAACAGCAACAGCACGCGCACCACGTTGCCTTCAATCACCGCCAGCACGAAAGTGATATTGCACAGGCCCGTGACCAGGCCGAGGGTGAGGAGCAGCCAAGGATGGCGCTTGAGTTCAGCGCGCCTCTGCCACAGCCACGGCAAACCCACGGCGCAGGCTACCGCATTGGTAATCAGCGCCAGCCACAAGCCAGACAGGCCCTGCTGCTCCAGCAGGCGCAGCGGATACCACAACACGCCCCACAGGGTCGCGCCGAACAATAGGGCAAGCAGCGGCAGATTGCCGCTGGAGTCATTGGAGGACATGCTGTTTAAGCCTTATAATGTAATGTTTGTTCTTGAGCGTTATATATGAACCCCGACCTCGCCGCGTTGCAGCCTTACCCGTTTGAGCGGCTCAACCAGCTCAAGGCCGGGGTCACGCCGCCCGCTCATCTCAAGCCCATTAACTTGGCCATCGGCGAGCCGCAACATGCCACGCCGGAGTTTATCAGCAACGCGTTGCGCGGCCATCTCGACGGCTTGGCGCGCTACCCCAGCACGCGCGGAGAGCACGCGCTGCGCGAGGCCATCGCCGCGTGGCTCGTCCGGCGCTTTGACCTGCCGCGCGCGACACTGGACACAGAGCGCCATATTCTACCGGTGAACGGCACGCGCGAGGCGCTGTTCGCCATCGCCCAGTGTCTCATAGACCGGCGCAGCGCGCCGCTGGTGCTGATGCCCAACCCGTTCTATCAAATCTACGAAGGCGCGGCGTTGCTCTCGGGCGCGACGCCGTGGTTTCTCAACACCACGCAGCGCAACGGATTCCTGCCCGACTTCGCTGGCGTGCCGGACACGGTGTGGCAACGCTGCCAGTTGATTTACATCTGCTCGCCGGGCAATCCATGCGGCGCGGTGATCGGCATCGAGGCGTTGCAACACTTGATCCGCCTCTCTGACCAATATGACTTCGTGATTGCCGCCGACGAGTGCTATTCAGAAATTTATCCGGACGCGAACAGTCCGCCGCCGGGACTGCTGGAAGCCGCCGCGCGCATGGGACGCGACGATTACCGGCGCTGCCTGGTGTTCCACAGTTTATCCAAGCGCTCCAGCGTGCCGGGGCTGCGCTCCGGGTTCGTCGCGGGCGACGCCGAGTTGATCCGGCAATTTCATCTGTACCGCACCTATCACGGCTGCGCCATGCCGCCCGCGACCCAGATGGCGAGCCTGGCGGCGTGGCAGGATGAGCGGCACGTGCTGAACAATCGCAGGCTGTATCGGGAAAAGTTTGACGCGGTGCTGGAAATACTCAAGGATGTGAGCGCCGTGGAGCGGCCCGCGGGCGGATTTTACCTGTGGCTGGAAACGCCGCAAGACGATCAAACTTTTGCGCGCGAACTGTATGCGCGCTATAACGTGACCGTACTGCCGGGAAGTTACTTGTCGCGCAGCGCACATGGCGGCAATCCCGGCGCGGGTTATGTGCGCATCGCGCTGGTGCCCGGTGTTGATGAGTGCAGGGAAGCGGCAAAGCGGCTGCGTGAATTTATTCTTACACTGAAGGAACAACATGAAAAACTTGCAGAGCATTATTGATACGGCCTTCGAACAGCGCGCGCAAATTACGCCGCAAAACGTGGAGCGGGACGTCAAGGACGCCGTCAATGAAGCCATCGCGCTGCTTGATGCAGGCAAGCTGCGCGTGGCGGAAAAAATCAACGGCGCCTGGCAGGTGCATCAATGGTTGAAAAAGGCGGTGCTGCTGTCGTTCCGCATCGAGGACAATCATTTCATAAAAGGGGCTTACAGCGCCTACTACGACAAGGTCGCGGGCAAGTTCAGCGATTACGATGAGGCGCGCTTCAAGCAGAGCGGCGTGCGCGTGGTGCCGCCCGCCATGGCGCGCCGCGGCGCCTACATCGCGCCGGGAGTGGTGCTCATGCCGTCCTATGTCAACATCGGCGCCTATGTGGACTCCGGCACCATGGTGGACACCTGGGCCACGGTCGGCTCGTGCGCGCAGATCGGCAAGAACGTGCACCTGTCCGGCGGCGTCGGCATCGGCGGCGTACTGGAGCCGGTGCAGGCCGCGCCCACCATCATCGAGGACAACTGTTTCATCGGCGCGCGCTCGGAGGTGGTGGAAGGCGTGATTGTCGAGCAAGGCGCGGTGATCTCGATGGGTGTGTACATCGGCCAGAGCACCAAAATCCTGAACCGCATGACCGGCGAAATCAGCTACGGGCGCATCCCCGCCGGTTCGGTGGTGGTGTCGGGAAACCTGCCGTCCAAAGACGGCAGCTACAGCCTGTACTGCGCGGTGATTGTGAAACAAGTGGACGAAAAGACGCGCAGCAAGGTGGGCATCAACGAATTGTTGCGGGACATCTGACATGACTGTCCTGAGTGAAGACTCCGCCACGCTGGAGTTGTTAAAGGAACTGATCGCGCGCCACTCGCTCACGCCCGATGACGCGGGTTGTCAGGAGTTGATCGCCAAACGCCTCGAACCGCTTGGCTTCAAGATCGAGCACCTGCGCTACGGCGACGTGGACAACCTGTGGGCGCGGCGCGGCACGAAGGCGCCGCTGTTTGTGTTCGCCGGACACACCGACGTGGTGCCCACCGGCCCGCTCGACCAGTGGCGCTCCGATCCCTTCACGCCCACGCTGCGCGACGGGTATTTATACGGACGCGGCGCGGCGGACATGAAGGGCGGCATCGCGGCCATGGTGACCGCGGTGGAGCGCTTCGTAAAGGAACATCCCACGCATCTCGGCTCCATCGCGTTTCTCATCACCAGCGACGAAGAAGGCCCCAGCATCAACGGCACCGTCAAAGTGGTGGAGCATCTGGAGGCGCGCAAAGAAAAGATGGACTGGTGTTTGATCGGCGAACCCACCTGCGTGAAAACCGTGGGCGACACCATCAAGAACGGCCGCCGCGGCTCACTCACCGGCAAACTCATCGTGCACGGCACGCAAGGCCACGTCGCTTACCCGCACCTGGCGCTGAATCCGGTTCATGTGTTTGCGCGCGCGCTGGCGGAGTTGTGCGCCGAGCAGTGGGATCAGGGCAATGAATTTTTCCCGCCCACCACGTTTCAAATCTCCAACCTGCACGCGGGGACGGGCGCGGATAACGTCATCCCCGGTGACCTGGAGATCGTATTCAATTTCCGTTTTTCCACGGAACTCACGCCGGAAAAAATCAAGCAGCGCGTGCATGCCCTGCTGGATAAGCACGCACTTAAATATGATCTTGCGTGGCGCCTGTCGGGCCAGCCCTTTCTGACGCCCAAAGGCACATTGGTGCAAGCCGCGCGCAGTGCAATCAAGGAAATTGCGGGCATCGAGGCCGAGATTTCCACCTCCGGCGGCACCTCGGATGGACGCTTCATCGCCCCCACCGGCGCGCAGGTGCTGGAACTCGGCGTCGCCAACGCCACCATCCACAAACTCAACGAGTGCGTGAAGCTCGATGAACTGGACGCCTTAAGCGCGATTTACCAGCGCATTCTGGACCATCTGCTTGGCACCAAGTAGAATTCGCAACGGCTGGTCTCGGAAAAATTCATGAAAATCATTAATGTCATACTCACCGCCGGCGCCGGACGCATTCCTTGGCGCGTGCGGCCCGAAATCCGACACAAAGCAGAACGAACTCTCAAACACCGTGCGTCAGCCGCTCGACAAGGCCAAGCAGGCAGAGAGCACCACTAACCAGCAGGCTGAGCAACAACGCGAGCAGATTGATAAGGCTGAAAAAGGCGAGTGAGCCTGCTAAAACGCGTCAGCCTTGGTGTTTAAGCACCACGCCGGCCAAAGGTGGAAAATTGATCACGATGGAATAAGGCCTACCCATCCACGGCACATATTGCGCCTCCACTCCCACATTACCCACATTGCTGCCACCGTAGAATGCGGAATCTGTGTTCAATACCTCCTGATAATAGCCGGGATGCGGCACGCCGAGGCGGTACCCACGGCGCGGCACCGGCGTGAAGTTGAGCGCCACCACCAGCGTTTGCTGTTCGGACTTGCGCAGGTAAGACAGCACCGACTGCGCGGCGTCATGGCACTCGATCCATTCAAACCCACGCCAGTCGAACTCATAGCGGTGCAGCGCGCTGGCCTCGCGGTACAAACGGTTGAGATCGGCGATTAAAGTCCGCACCCCGCGATGTGATGGGTAGTCCAGCACATACCAATCCAGCGCCCGCGTGTGATCCCACTCGCCCCCCTGGGCGAATTCCGCGCCCATGAACAGCAGTTTTTTCCCGGGGTAGGTGTACATATAAGTATAAAGCAGGCGCAGATTGGCAAAGCGCTGCCACTCATCGCCCGGCATCTTGTAGAGCATCGAGGCCTTGCCGTGCACCACCTCGTCGTGCGAAAACGGCAGGATGAAATTTTCCGAGAAGGCGTACAACATGCCGAAACTAAGCTGGTCGTGATGATAGCGGCGATGCACCGGGTCCAGGCTCATGTATTTCAGGGTGTCGTGCATCCAGCCCATGTTCCATTTCATGCTGAAGCCCAAGCCTCCATGGTCCACCGGGCGCGACACCATGGGCCAGGCGGTGGATTCCTCGGCCATCATGAGCGTGCCCGGGTGCGCGCCGTGCGTGACGCTGTTCATCTCGCGCAGAAAGGCGATTGCCTCCAGGTTCTCGTGTCCGCCGTGGATGTTGGGAATCCAGTCGCCCGGTTCGCGCGAATAATCGAGATACAGCATGGAGGCCACCGCGTCCACGCGCAGGCCGTCCAGGTGAAACTCCTCCAGCCAGTACACGGCGCTCGCCAACAGAAAATTTTTCACCTCGTTGCGTCCGTAATTGAAGATCAGCGTGCCCCAGTCGCGGTGCTCGCCGCGGCGCGGGTCCTCGTGCTCGTACAGCGCGCTGCCGTCAAAGCGCGCCAGCGCGAACGCATCCTTGGGAAAGTGGCCCGGCACCCAGTCGAGCAGCACGCCGATGCCGTGGCGGTGGCAGGTATCCACGAAATAACGGAAATCGTCCGGCGTGCCGTGGCGGCTGGTGGGCGCGTAGTAGCCGGTGGTCTGATAACCCCAGGAGGCATCAAATGGGTGCTCGGTGATGGGCAGCAGTTCAATATGCGTAAAGCCGAGCTGATTGACGTGCTCGACCAGGCGGTGCGCCAGCTCGCGGTAATTGAGAAACCCGCCCCCGGCGTCACGCTGCCAGGAACCGAGATGCACTTCGTAAATCGAGAGCGGCTGATGCAGCCAGTCCGCCTCCCTGCGTGCCGCGACCCAACCCTCATCCTGCCAGGCATAATCAGAGGGCGCTACCACGATGGAGGCGGTGCCGGGGCGCAGTTCAAAGCGTTGCGCGTAGGGGTCGCTCTTCAGGTGCGGGGCGCCGCTCGCACGCTGGCGCAGCTCGAATTTGTACAATGCGCCGGGAGCGAGACCGGGGATGAACAGCTCCCACACCCCGCTCCCGCCGCGCACGCGCATCGGATAGCGGCGTCCGTCCCACTGATTGAAGTCCCCCACCACGCTGACGCGCTCCGCCTCCGGCGCCCACACCGCGAACAGCACACCGCTTACGCCGTCCGCCTGGTGCGCGTGCGCGCCCAGAAAACGGTAGACGTGCCAGTGCTTGCCTTCGCCAAACAGGTGCAGGTCGTAATCGGAAAGCCGCGGCGGGAAGCAATAGGGGTCTACGCCGCGCTGCGTGGCATTTTGCGCATCCCGCCAGATCACCTGGTAGCGCGGCGGCGTCAGGCCCGCGGCCCCTTGCCATTCGAAGATATCGGTATCCGCCACGCGTGTTAGCGCAAGCTCGCCCGCCGCGCCCTCAATGGCGGCCTGTTGCGCGCCGGGGATGAACACGCGCACCCGCTCCTCGCCCGCGCCCAGCGCATGGCGGCCGAGCACGGAAAACGGGTCATGATGGCGCGCCTCCAGCAGCAGGCGCAAATCGGCGCTTAGCCCCGGCTCTTTTTGCGTCCTGGGCCGTCTAGACATGGCGTAACCGGAGCTTGGTGTGATCCATGCACATAGGGTACCATTAACCTCAGGCATATTTAATGCGTCGGCCTTCCCGCGAAAGCGGGAACCCATAAAATCAACCACATAGATTCCCGCTTGCGCGGGAATAACGAATTATTAGAACCGCACATCAGAAGGAAGCCTCATGCACCTCAATCAGACACGCCATACCGCCACCAACCGCCGCTCGCGCGACACGCTGGCCCTGATTCTGGCGGGCGGGCGCGGCTCGCGCCTGGAACACCTGACGCTGTGGCGCGCCAAACCAGCGGTGCCGTTCGGCGGCAAGTTCCGCATCATAGACTTCCCGCTCTCCAACTGCATCAACTCCGGCATCCGCAGCATCTCGGTGCTCACGCAGTACAAGGCGCACTCGCTCATCGGCCACATTCAGCGCGGCTGGGGTTTCATGCGCGGCGAGTTCGGCGAATTTGTCGAACTGTTACCGGCGCAGCAGCGCATCGAAACCTCGTGGTACACCGGCACGGCGGATGCCGTATTCCAGAATCTCGACATCATTCGAGGACACAAGGCGAAATATATTCTCATCCTCGCCGGCGATCACATCTACAAGATGGACTACGGACAAATGGTCGCCTTCCACGCCATGCACAACGCCGACATGACCGTGGGCTGCATCGAGGTGCCCATTGAGCGCGCCAGCGCCTTCGGCGTGATGACGGTGCAGGAACACGGGCGCGTGGTGCGCTTCCAGGAAAAACCCACGCATCTGGAGCCGCTGCCGGGCCGTACCGATGCCGCCTTGTGCTCGATGGGAATCTACGTTTTCAACCCTGAATTTCTCTACGAGCAGCTCATCAGGGATGCCGACACGCCACACTCCGCACATGATTTCGGCAAGGACATCATTCCCTCGATCATCGAAAAATACCATGTCGTCGCGTACCCGTTTCTCGATCACGAGAGCGGCAAGTGCGCCTATTGGCGCGACGTGGGCACCGTGGACGCCTTCTGGGAATCCAATATGGAGCTGATCGGCGTCACGCCTGAGCTCAATCTGTATGATGAAGACTGGCCGATCTGGACCTATCAGGCGCAACTGCCGCCGGCCAAATTCGTGTTCGACGACGAAGACCGGCGCGGCATGGCGGTGGATTCGATGGTCTCGGGCGGCTGCATCGTGTCCGGCGCCCTCGTGCGTCACTCGCTCCTGTTTTCCAACGTGGTTGTCAGCTCATACTCCACGATCACCGACTCTGTCATCCTGCCCGACGTGAAAATAGGGGCTCACTGCAAGCTGCACAAGGTCATCATCGACAAGGCCTGCGTGATTCCGGACGGCACCGTCATCGGCTTCGATCACGCCGAAGACGCCAAACGGTTTCATGTCACGCCGGCAGGGGTGGTGCTGGTGACTCCCGAAATGCTGGGGCAGCCGATACATAATGTCCGTTGAGCCGCGCCTCAAGGTAGTGCTGTGCTGGCACATGCACCAGCCGGTGTACCGCGACCTCATTACCCGGGAATACCAGTTGCCGTGGACCTACCTCCATGCCATCAAGGATTACGCGGACATGGCGACGCTGCTCGAAGACACGCCCGCCGCGCGCGTGGTCATCAACTTCGCCCCCATCCTGCTCGAACAGATCACCGATTATGCGCACCAGATCAAGGAATTTTTGACCTCCCATACCCCGCTGCACGACCCGCTTCTGGCGGCGCTCGGTGCCGCACAATTGCCGCAAGATGATGCAGCGCGCGTTGCCTTGATCAAGGCATGTCTGCGCATCAATCGCGAGCGCCTCATCGATCCCTTTCCGCACTACCTTCGCCTGGCCGAGATCGCCGCCCGCCTCGCCGACGACACCGAGGCTTTGCGCTATCTCGACGAGCAGTATTTTGCCGATCTCCTGATGTGGTATCACCTGGCGTGGCTGGGCGAAACAGTACGGCGCAACAATACAGCGGTGCGCGCCCTCATTGAAAAAGGTTATTTGTTCACCTTGAGCGACAGGCATTTACTGTTATCCATCATCGCTGAATTATTGGGCGGCCTGATCGGACGCTATCGCACGCTTGCGGAAACCGGTCAGATCGAGCTTTCCCTGACGCCTTACGCGCACCCGATTCTTCCGCTGCTGCTGGATTTCAACAGCGCGCGCGAGGCGCTGCCCGATGTGAGCCTGCCGGAATCTCCGGCGTATCCCGGCGCCATCGAGCGCGTGCGCTGGCATATCCAGCACGGCATTGAGGTCTTCCGCCGCCACTTTGGATTTACGCCGCAGGGTTGCTGGCCGTCCGAGGGCGGCGTGAGCGACGCCACATTGCGTTTGCTGGATGAATACAAATTCCGCTGGACGGCGAGCGGCGAGTCGGTGCTGTATAACAGTCTCGCCCGTGCGAATGGAGCGGAAGAACCTTCCAACAAGGAATGGCTGTATCACCCCTATACCGTCGGCGCGGGCAAGGTCGCGACCTTCTTTCGTGACGACGGCCTCTCCGATCTCATCGGCTTCACCTACGCCAAATGGCACGCGGATGATGCCGTCAGCAATCTCCTCTCGCACCTGGACAGTATCGCGAGCACGCACGACACATCCAGCAGTGTCGTTTCCATCATTCTGGATGGCGAAAACGCGTGGGAGTATTACCCCAATAACGGTTATTATTTTTTAAGCGCTCTGTACCAGCGCCTCAGCACGCACCCGCGGCTGCACATGACGACATTCTCGGACTGCCTGGACAGCCTGCAGCCAGCCGAAAAACTGGAGACGCTTGTTGCGGGTAGCTGGGTATACGGCACCTTCTCCACCTGGATCGGCGACGCCGACAAGAACCGCGCATGGGACCGGCTGTGTGACGCCAAACACGCATTCGACGCGGCGGTCGCCTCGGGGCGTTTGACGGACGAACAGCGCGCCACGCTGGAGAGGCAACTGGCCGTATGCGAAGGCTCGGACTGGTTCTGGTGGTTCGGCGGCTATAATCCAGCGGACACGGTGAGTGATTTCGAACTATTGTTCCGCCGCCATCTCGCCAATCTCTACCGCATGCTGGAGGAATCCATTCCTGAAGAATTATCGATGGTGCTGTCGCGCGGCAGCGGCGCGCCCGCGCAGGGCGGCGTCATGCGCCCCGGCCAGGAGGCGCGGTGAGCCCGGCGGAGACGGGCAGAGCGCGGCGCGCCGGCGTCATATTGCATCCTACCTCCCTGCCGGGACCACGCACCCAGGGCGATCTCGGTCCGGAGGCCTATCACTTTGTCGAATTTCTCGCTGCGAGCGGACAGCAGGTGTGGCAGGTGTTGCCGCTCGGTCCGACCCACGATGACGGCTCGCCTTATCAATGTCTGTCGGTGAACGCCGGCAGTCCCCATCTCATCAGCCCGGAATTGTTAAAGCAGGAAGGCTGGCTCGATTCTTATAAAAACAAGACGCCACAATCAACGCTTTTACAGCGCGCCTGCCAGCGCTTCATGCAGAACGCCTCACCGCAGGAGCGTGATGCCTGCACGGAGTTCATCAAGCAGCAGAGCCATTGGCTGCCGGATTACGCGCTCTATCAGGCGCTGAAAAACGAACACGGCGGCCACTCCTGGTTCGACTGGCCCACACCCCTGCGCGACCGCGATGCCCAGGCGCTGGATGAAGCGCGCACGCGACTCGACAACGCCATCATCCAGGTCCGTTTCGAGCAGTTCATGTTTTCCCGCCAATGGAGCGCGCTCAAGCGTTATGCCAACGCGCGCGGTGTGGCGATGTTCGGCGATATGCCGATTTTCGTCGCGCACGACAGCGCTGATGTCTGGTCACATCGCGAGTTGTTCGATCTCGACGCCGAGGGGCACGCGCGCGTAGTGGCCGGTGTGCCGCCGGATTATTTCTCCGTGCATGGCCAGCGCTGGGGCAATCCGCATTATAACTGGCAGCGCATGCGTGACGATGGTTACCGCTGCTGGATAGAACGCATGCGGACACAACTGCGACTGTTCGATCTGATCCGCATCGACCATTTCCGCGGGTTCGAGTCGTACTGGGAAATCCCCGCCGAACTGCCGACCGCGGAAGGCGGACGCTGGGTCAAAGCGCCCGGTGATGAGTTGTTTGCCGTACTGCAACGCGAACTCGGCTCGCTGCCGCTGATCGCGGAAGATTTGGGATTGATTACGCCCGAGGTGCACGCACTGCGTAAAAAGTATGGTTTTCCCGGCATGAAAATACTGCAATTCGCGTTTGACGGCGATCCGTGCAACCCATATCTGCCGCATCAGCATGAGGTCAACAGCGTGGTCTACACCGGCACGCATGACAACGACACCACGCTCGGCTGGTTCCACAACCTGACGCCGGAACAAAAACAGTACATGGATGATTACCTGGGCGTGCCCGGCGAGCCCATGCCCTGGCCGCTGATACGCGCGGCGCTGGCCTCGGTCGCGCACCTGGCCGTGATTCCGATGCAGGACATTCTGATGTTGGGCGGCGAGGCGCGCATGAACACCCCCGGCACCCTCTCCGGCAATTGGCGCTGGCGCTTCAGTTGGGATCAAGTCACGCCGGACCTATCCGGACGGGTGCGCCACCTCAACCGCCTCTATAACCGCAGCGATTAAGCGGGCAACAAACCGCGGCGCCTGGCTACATATCCACATAGTTCGGTCCGCTGCCACCCTCCGGCGTGACCCAGGTGATGTTTTGTAATGGATCTTGAATGTCGCACACTTTGCAGTGAATACAATTAGCGGCATTGATCTGTAACCGCGGCCCCTGGTGGGGCAGGTGAATAATCTCGTAAACCCCGGCGGGACAATAGCGTTGTTCGGGGGCATCATAGATGCGCAGATTGTGTTCAATGGCGAGCTGCGGTTGGGCGAGTTTGAGATGTACCGGTTGATCCTCTTCGTAGCCCAGATTAGACAGATAGATGGAGCTCGGATTGTCGAACGCCAGTACGCCGTCGGCTTTGGGATAGGCTATCGGCGCACAGGCGTTGGCGGGTTTGAGCGAGGCGTGATCGGCTGAGGTATGCCGCAGGCTCCACGGCAGCCGTATGCCGAAATGGCGTAACCACAGATCAATGCCGGCGTAGGCCATGCCGCCCCAGAGCCCCCAGCGTGATAACGCGGGCTTGACGTTGCGCGCGGCGTCAAGGTCCTGGTGTATCCACGAATCCGCGAACGACCGCGCATAATGCGTGAGTTCGTCATGGCCGCTACGGCCTTCCACACACATGGCCTGGAACGCCGCTTGCGCCGCCAGCATGCCGCTTTTCATGGCGTTGTGGCTGCCTTTGATGCGGGGAACGTTGACCAGCCCGGCGCTGCATCCGATGAGCGCCCCGCCAGGGAACGTCAGTTTCGGTAGCGATTGCAGGCCGCCTTCACTGATGGCGCGAGCGCCGTAACCTAATCGTTCGCCGTGCATGAATACGTCACGTATTGCCGGATGTGTTTTGAAGCGCTGAAATTCATCGAACGGACTCAGGTGAGGGTTCGCGTAATCGAGATGCACCACATATCCCACGGCGACCTTGTTCTCGTCCAGGTGATACAAGAAGCCCCCGCCGCCGGTGCGCCAATCCAACGGCCAGCCCAGGGTGTGCAGCACTAGGCCAGGCTGATGCCGCGTGGAATCGACCCGCCACAGTTCTTTGAAGCCGATGCCGTATTTCTCAACGTCGCAACCGGCGCGCAGCGCAAAACGCGCCTGCAACTGTTTGGTGAGCGAGCCGCGCGCGCCTTCGGCGATCAAGGTGTATTTCGCGTGCAGCTCCATGCCCGGCGTATAGCCGGATTTGTGCGCACCTTCTTTGGTGATACCCACATCCCCGGTGGCAATGCCTTTGACACTGCCATCGTCGTGGTAAAGCACTTCCGCGGCGGCAAAGCCGGGATAGATTTCCACGCCCAGCGCTTCGGCCTGTTCGCCCAGCCAGCGGCAGACGTTACCCAGGCTGGCGATATAGTTGCCGTGATTGCGCATCAGCGGCGGCAGCAGCGCGGAGGGGATGCGGGTGCTGCCGGATTCACGCAGTAGCAGAAAGCGATCTTCGGTGACAGGGGTGCGAAGCGGCGCGCCGCGCTCACGCCAGTCCGGGATGAGTTCGTTGAGGGCGATGGGGTCGATGACCGCGCCGGAGAGAATGTGTGCGCCAACCTGTGCGCCTTTTTCTACCACGCAGACGCTCACCTCCCGGCCCGCGGCTGTGGCAAGTTGCTTCAGGCGGATCGCGGCCGACAAGCCCGCCGGCCCCGCACCGGCAATCACTACATCATAGGCCATTAGATCACGTTGCATGCTGACAGTACCCTTTCAGGGCACCTCTAAAAATGCGTCTTTTGCTCCAATACTGCGTTGCAGCTTGTCTCCGCTGCTCACATACTGACGTGTATGCTGCGCTGCTCGCCTGCGCTGCGCCTTGTCTTGAAGCAAAATCCATCATTTTTAGAGGTGCCCTTCAAACAATAAGTGGAAATTCGATTTCGTCACTGCGCTCAATCCCCGCGGTCAACGTGCGACACAGCGCCAGAAATTCGCGCATGCCCGCTGTCTGGTATTTTTGCTTATGCCAGAGAAACTGAAACTGGCGCCGCAAATCCAGGCCGGGCGTAGCAATCGGCACCAGGCTGCCGCGCTGGAAGGCTTCACGCAGCGCCAGGCGGGAGATGCAAGCTATTCCCAGACCGAATTCCACGGCGCGCTTGATGGCCTCCGTATGTTCCAGTTCCAGGCGGATATTGAGCGACGCAGAGTGGTGGCGCATGGCATGGTCGAGTGTCTCACGCGTCGCCGACCCGTGTTCACGCATAATCCACGGCTCCGCCGCCAATTCTTCCAGGGTGACGGCATTGCGTTGGGCGAGGTGATAGTTAGGCGAGCAAAATACCACGAGTTCATCTTCCACCCAGCGTTGTGTTTCAAGGTCGGGATGGTGGCAATCCCCTTCGATCAGCCCCAGATCAAGTTCGTAACGCGCTACTTGCCGCACGATAGTGGCCGTGTTGTGAACTTGCAGCCGAATCCGGCTTTCCGGGTGCTGTTGCAGGAATGACGCGACGATCAGCGTAGCCAGATAATTGCCTATAGTGAGGGTTGCACCGATCTCTATAGCGCCAAAACCGGACTTGCCTTGCAGCAGGTCCTCGATCTCGCGGGCGCGATCCAGTAATTCCACCGCCTTGGGCAGTAATTGGCGACCAAGTTCATTGAGCCGCAGCGTTTTTCCAACCCGGTCAAGAAATTGACCATTAAACTGACGCTCAAAGCTGCCTAGTGCGGTACTCACCGCCGACTGGGATAACGTCAGCTCTGCGGCCGCCCTCGACACACTTTCGCAGCGCCCCACAGCGACGAAGACCTCCAATTGGCGTAATGTATACCTCACATCTGTATTTTAGATGACATTTATCTAAATAATCAACTTAACAGATAATTCAAGAGAGAATATAATAATTAAAATAAGAGGTTTTTATGAAGATATTGGTCGCTGTAAAGCGTGTGGTTGATTCTAACGTCAAGGTGCGCATCAAGCCAGACGGTTCCGATGTCGACGTCGCGGGTGCAAAAATGGGCATCAACCCGTTTGATGAAAATGCCGTTGAAGAGGCGTTGCGCTTGAAAGAACGCGGTCTGGCCTCCGAGGTGGTGGCGGTGTCGCTGGGCACCGCCGCCTGCCAGGACGTGTTGCGCCATGCGTTAGCCATGGGCGCCGACCGCGCCATTCTGGTGGAAACCGATCTCCAGTTGCAGCCGCTGGGTATCGCCAAGTTGCTCAAGGCGGTGGTGGAGCGCGAACAGCCGGGCTTGATTATTCTGGGCAAGCAAGCCATTGATGACGACGCCGGTCAAACCGGGCAAATGCTCGCCGCGTTGCTGGGTGTTGGGCAGGGGACGTTTATCTCCGCGCTGGAAGTGCTCGACGGAGAAATTCGCGTCACCCGTGAAATTGATGGCGGCACCGAGACCCTGGCCTTGCGTCTGCCGGCCGTGGTGACTGCCGACTTGCGGCTCAACGAGCCGCGTTACGTGAAGTTGCCCAACCTGATGCTGGCGAAAAAGAAGCCGATACAGACGTATAACGCCGCTGAATTTGGCATTGATGCCAGCCCACGCCTGAAGCAGCTCAATGTCGCCCATCCACCATTTCGTAAACCCGGGATAATGGTCAACAGTGTGCAAGAACTGGTGGAAAAACTGCGTGTCGAAGCAAAGGTAGTGTGATGAATAGTCTGATTCTGGCCGAGCACGATGGCCACAAACTCAAGCCAGCGACTTATCGCGCCGTCACCGCCGCGCAACGCTGGCAGTCGCCGGTTCATATTCTGGTAGTGGGTCACTCGATTGCCGCGATTGCGCAAGAAGCCGCCGCTATCCACGGTGTAGCGCGGGTAATGTTGCTGGATGCCGCCGCGCTGGCGCATCCACTCGCCGAAGATGTGGCCGATCTGATAGTCCGCTTGAGCCGCGCATACCAGGTGATTCTGGCGCCCCATACCGCCTTCGGCAAGAATGTGCTGCCGCGTGTGGCCGCGTTGCTGGATGTCGCCATGCTTTCAGATGTGATGACGATTTTGGGGCCGAAAACATATGTGCGACCGATCTACGCCGGCAGCGTCCACGTCACTGTGGAAAGCGCCGATACGGTGCAGGTGCTCACGGTACGCGCCAGTAGCTTTGCCATGGCGGCCACGGGTAATGGGGCTCCGATTGTTACATTGGCGATTTCCGCGGAAACCAGCCCGGCAACAAGCTACGGCGTGCGTTGGCTGGGCGCAACGCATAATGTATCCGGCCGCCCTGATCTGGTCAGTGCCAGAGTAGTGATTTCCGGCGGGCGCTCGCTGGGCAGCACCGCGCAATTTCAAGCCGTGTTGGCGCCGCTTGCGGAAAAGCTGGGCGGCGCACTGGGCGCAACGCGCGCGGCGGTTGATGCCGGGTTTGCCCCGAACGATATTCAGGTCGGCCAATCCGGCGTCGTGGTCGCTCCGGAGTTATACATTGCTGTTGGCATTTCCGGCGCCGTACAACATACTGCCGGCATGAAAGACAGCAGGGTCATTGTCGCCATCAACCATGATGCCGACGCCGCGATTTTCCAGGTGGCGGACTACGGCCTGGTGGCGGACTTGTTCGAGGCCGTGCCTGCGCTCACTGAGGCATTAAAATAGTTTATTAAAGGATGGATTGTGATATGAGTAATCTGGCGACCGAACGCGTGTTGAGTGTGCACCACTGGAAAGACACCCTGTTCAGCTTTAAAACTACCCGTGATCCGGGCCTGCGCTTCACCAATGGTCAGTTCGTGATGATCGGCCTGATGGTCGATGGCAAGCCGCTCATGCGCGCCTACAGTATCGCCAGCGCGAACTATGAGGAATACCTGGAATTTTTCAGCATCAAGGTTCAGCATGGCCCGCTGACCTCGCGCCTGCAACACCTTAAGGAAGGCGATGAGCTCCTGGTAAGCCGCAAACCCACCGGCACCCTGGTGCTGGATGATCTATTGCCGGGCAAAAATCTCTACCTGCTGAGCACAGGCACGGGATTGGCGCCCTTCATGAGCATCATCCAGGATCCGGAAACGTATGAACGGTTCGAGAAGGTGGTGCTGATTCATGGTGTACGCTATGTGAACGAACTGGCGTATGCGGATCTCATCAAAACGGAGTTGGCCGAGAACGAATTTCTCGGGGACATGATTCGCGAAAAACTCATTTATTACCCAACCGTAACCCGCGAAGAATTTCTCTATCAGGGGCGCCTCACTGACCTGATCAATAGCGGAAAACTGTTTGCAGATATTGGCCTGCCGCCGTTCAATCCGGAGCACGACCGGGCGATGATTTGCGGCAGCCCCGCCATGCTGAAAGACACCTGCCATCTCCTGGATAGCTACGGCTTTCAAGTCTCGCCCCGTATTGGTGTGCCGGGCCAGTATGTGATCGAGCGGGCATTTGTTGAGAAATAACCTGAAAACAGGTTTGGGTTTGGCGGGCGCGTGCAGGATAAGATGGCCGTAGCGCAGACTGCGGACCGCATAATCTTAAAGGAACCTCTGATTAAGTCAGAGGTTCCTGCGGTGCAGGGATGCACCGCCATTTTTAGAACACGAAAGTGTTTGAAAAATGAAGAAAAGCAAAAACCACGTTTTTGCTTTTCGTGCTCTGAGAAGTCCAGGATGCACTTATTCAGAGCTTCCTTAAGGAGATAAAGACATTCATGGACTGGCTGCTTTATTTTAAAGCCCTGCTGTTGGGCGTCATCGAGGGTCTCACCGAGTTCCTACCCATCTCTAGCACCGGGCATCTGATCATCGCCGCCGATCTGCTTGCGTTTGACGGGGAGAGCGCCAAAACCTTTACCATCTTCATCCAGCTCGGCGCGATATTCGCCGTGTGCTGGCATTACCGCGAAAAACTGCTCAACCTCGCGCGCACCCTGCCCACCGAGCCCGCCTCGCAACGCTTTGCGCTGAACCTGTTGATCGCCTTTGTCCCCGCCGCCGTGCTGGGTCTCCTGCTCCATAAAGCCATCAAGGAATATCTGTTCACCCCTTTTAACGTCGCCATCGCCCTGGTGCTGGGCGGGTTCGTTATTTTATGGATAGAGCGGCGCTACCGCACCCCGCGCATGGAAAGTGTGGATCAAATGCGCTGGGGCGACGCCTTGAAGATAGGCCTGTGCCAGGCGGTCGCCCTGATCCCCGGCGTCTCGCGCGCCGGGGCCACCATCATGGGCGGACTGTTTTTCGGCTTGTCGCGCCGCGCCGCCACCGAGTTTTCCTTCTTCCTCGCCATCCCCACCATGTTAGCGGCGACGCTGTATGATCTGTATAAAAGCTGGCATATCCTGCACGCTCAGGATATCCTGCTGATCGCCATCGGATTTACGGCGGCCTTTTTGAGCGCGCTGCTCGCCGTGAAGGCATTGCTCGCCTTCATCTCCAACCACAGTTTCAGGGCGTTCGCCTATTACCGGATTGTATTCGGCGCGCTGGTTTTTACTTACTTCTGGTGACGCCTGGCTCATCTACCTCACCTATCACGTCCACACCCGGCGGCGGGGTGAAGGTAAACAGCGTGGCATCCACGCGCGTCTCGCGGCGTACGTTGGAAAACCTGATAAGCGTGGTCTGACCGAAATTGTCGGTAAGCTCCATGGCGCGCAATTCCTTTTCGTCAAAACCGAGCCAGACGCGGCTGAAACCGGCGTCGTCGGCCTTGGGCGTCAACCCTATCCATTCCAATCCCCGCCACTCTTCCCCGCCGCGTATCCCCAGTTCGGTGATGACAAAGCTTTCCTGCACGGGGCGGTCGCCGCTCAACAGCACGGCGGGGGTCGCGCCCAGGGTGGCATCCATGGCGCGCACCGTGACCTGTTCCAGATCGGCGTCATAGAACCAGAGCTTTTTCCCATCCGCGATGATAAGCTGGCGATGCGGCGCGGCGTAATCCCAGCGGAATTTTCCCGGACGTTGCAGAATCAATGTACCGTGCGTCTGTTTCAGTGCGCGGTTTTTTTCATCCACCAGCGTTTGCTGAAAATCGGCCAGCACGGCTCCTCGGCTTTTAAAAAAATCATCCAGCCGCTCCAGCCCCTTGCCCGCGTGCGCCAGTATGGGACACGCCAGCAGCGCGGCAAGCGTCGTAGCGCACCATAATTTCTTCAGCCGCGTCATCTGTCGGCGGGAGGCGGCACCAGCACCTCGCGCATGCCGTTCGATTGCAGCGCACCCACCACGCCCGCGCGTTCCATCTCTTCGATCATGCGCGCGGCGCGGTTGTAGCCGACCCTCAGGCGGCGCTGGATGCCGGAAACCGAGGCGCGGCGCGATTCCACCACGATGCTGACCGCCTTGTCATAGAGCGGATCGCTCTCACCTTCAGGGGAGAGTGTCTCGCCATTGCCGTTATTCTGTTCTTCCCCGGTATCACGCAACACCTCGTCCAGATAGTTCGGCGCGCCGCCGCGCTTGAGATGCGCCACGACCTGGTGCACCTCCTGATCCGCGACAAAAGCGCCATGTACCCGCACCGGCACCCCGCCGCCGGGGGCGAGATAGAGCATATCGCCGTGTCCGAGCAATTGCTCCGCCCCCATTTGATCGAGTATGGTGCGTGAATCCACGCGCGACGAGACCTGAAACGCGATACGCACCGGAATATTGGCCTTGATAATGCCGGTGATCACATCCACCGACGGGCGTTGCGTGGCGAGAATCAGATGAATGCCGGAGGCGCGCGCCTTTTGCGCCAGGCGCGTAATCAGCGTTTCCACTTTCTTTCCGACCACCATCATCATGTCGGCCAGCTCGTCAATAATCACCACGATGAGCGGCAGGGGCTGCAACAACGGTGGTGTCACGCCTTCTTGCACGGGGTGTATCGGATCGGCAAGCGGCTGCTTGGCCTGCTCGGCCTCCTTGATCTTGCGATTAAGCCCGGCGATATTACGCACACCCAGCGCGGCCATCAGCCGGTAACGCCGGTCCATCTCCGCCACGCACCAGCGCAACGCATTGGCCGCCTCGCGCACGTCGGTCACCACCGGCGCCAGCAGATGCGGAATGCCTTCGTACACCGACAGCTCCAGCATCTTGGGGTCTATCATGATAAGCCGCACCTCGCGCGCGGTGGCGTTGAACAAAATGCTGAGCACCATGGCGTTGAGCGCCACCGACTTGCCGGAGCCGGTGGTGCCCGCGACCAGAAGATGCGGCATCTTGGCCAGATCCACCACCACCGGCTGACCGGAGATGTCCTTGCCGAGCGCGAGCGCGATGGGCGAGTCCGCCTCCTCATACTCCCTGGATTGCAGCGTTTCACTCAGGCGCACGATGGAGCGCTGTTCATTGGGGATCTCCAGACCGACCACGGACTTGCCCGGAATCACTTCCACCACGCGCACGCTCACTACCGACAAGCTGCGCGCCAAATCCTTGGACAGGCTGCTGATCTGGCTCACCTTCACGCCCGCGGCGGGCTGCAGCTCGAAGCGCGTGATCACCGGGCCGGGATGCACCGCCACCACTTGCGCTTCCACCCCGAAGTCGAGCAGCTTCAACTCCACCTGACGCGACATCGCCTCCAGCGCGGCTTCCGTCACCACATATTGTTGTGGCTCAGCCGCGTCCAGCAGCGACAAGGGCGGCAGCGCGCCTTCCGCCGGCTGCTCAAACAACGGGACTTGACGTTCCTTCTCAACGCGCATGCCGGCCTCCACCGGTTTGATGACCGGCTCGATGCGCGGCGGGACGCGGCGCGCGGCCGTCGCGCGGGCGGCCTTCGCCGCCACCTCTCGCTCCAGACGCAGGCGTCGGCCCAGCACATAATCATAAAAACCGAACCAGCGCACCGCGCGCATGCCCCATTCCATACACACCCGGCCCATATTATCCATCACCCAGAACCAGGACAGCCGCGTCAACAGTGTGATGCCGATGAGAAACGCCGCCAGCAAAAACAGCGTGGCGCCCAGAAAGCTGAAGGCGCGCACCAATCCGGTGGCGATCCCTTCGCCCAGTATGCCGCCTACTTCTTGCGGCAAAAGCGTGGTCGGGTCGGCAAAATGCATCGCGGCCAGCGCCGTGCCACTCGCCAGAACGAGGATGAAGCCGCCCACGCGCAAACCAGCCTGATGTTGCTCAGTGGTGTATTCGCGAAATATCCACCATCCGGCGTAAGCGATGAGCAGCGGGAACAGATAGGCGAGATAGCCAAACAGATAAAAGAAAATATCGGCCAGCCACGCCCCCACCACGCCGCCCTGATTCGCTACACCACCCCCCGCGCCGCTGTGCGACCAGGCCGAATCCGCCGCATCGAAGGTGATAAACGACCAGAGCAAGTAAAGCGCAATCGCCCCGCACAACAGCACCCCGATCTCGCGCAGCACGCGACCGGTGTGGCCGATCAGCAACGTGGACCTGGTTTTTTTACGAGAGGCCTGTGACATCTAGTTAAGGTACATACACACGCGGCACCCCTCTCTAACTCTCCCCATGAAATGGGGAGAGAACGATGGCTCCCTCTCCACTCCGTGGAGAGGGTTGGGGAGAGGTCGGAGGGGGTGAAATGCCTGTGTATCCGAGATCACCCCCCTCACCCTACCGTTTTGCATGGAACATCTAAAATGGAATATCATCGTCAAACGCGGCTTCCTGGCCAGACTCAGGCTTGGCCGGGCCCGCCGATGCGCCTTCCGCTTTGTCGCGCGCCTTGCCGCCACCCATGCCCGCCTCACCGCCGCCCGCACGGCTGCCCAGCATCTGCATTTCGTTGGCGATGATTTCGGTGGTGTAGCGATCCTTGCCGGTTTCCTTGTCCTGCCATTTGCGCGTGCGTATGCTGCCTTCCACGTACACCTGCGAACCCTTCTTGAGATATTCGCCCACGATCTCGGCCAGGCGGTTGTAAAACACCACGTTGTGCCATTCGGTGCGCTCCTGCTGTTCGCCGGTGGTCTTGTCCTTCCACGATTCGCTGGTGGCGATGGTCACATTGGCCACCGCGCCGCCGCTCGGCATATAGCGCACTTCCGGGTCTTTGCCGAGATTGCCGATCAGTATTACTTTATTAACGCCTCTTGCCATGTTTCCTCTCCTCGTCAGAGTAATTCAAACTATGCCTTCGATCCCGAAAACTCCAGCAATGCACTATCGTTGAGCACCTGAGTATCCACCTTAAGATAAGCCATCCCTTCTTCCGCCACCACCACCGCCTCGGCCACGCCCGGCACCGTGCGCAGGCGCGCCGCCAGATGCTGCGCCTCTCCTACGCTCACTTTACCCACCTGGAACTGGCAGTTTTTCAGATAAGCAGGCGCGGGCATACCGAGCATGAACAGAAACCACACCCCCGCCATCGTCGCACAGAACAGAAATACGGCGGACATGCCGTAGCTTCCATATAAATATCCGCCCGTCACTCCGCCAATAAATGCGCCGATGAATTGCGCGGTGGAAAAAGCCCCCATCGCGGTGCCGCGATTCGCCGCGGGAGCGATCTTCGAAATCCAGGAAGGCAGTGTCGCCTCCAGCACGTTAAAGCCGATGAAAAACACAAACAGCAACAGGCCGATCGCCAATGCGCTTTGATGGAACAGCCCCAACCCGGCCTGCGCTATTACCAGCAGCGCAATCGCCACCAGCAGCACTTCTTTCATACGGCGCTTTTTTTCCGCCAGCAGCACGAACGGCACCATGATAGCCATCGCCAGCAACACCACCGGCAGATAGACATACCAGTGGTGCTGAGGAGCCAGCCCGGCAACGTCATACAGCGCAAAAGGCAGCACCACAAAGCTCGCGGTAAGCAGCAGGTGCAGAATCAGCACGCCGCCGTTGAGCCGCAGCAAGGCGCCATTGCTCAGCACCACCTTGAGTTGCCCCGGCGCGGCCTCCGTCTCTCTATGAAAGCGGCTCTCTACCGGCTGCGGCACACCGAACTGGAGCAATGCGATGCCGCCCAGCGCCAGCACAGCGGTCAACCAGAAAATACCCGACACACCAATCCAGTTGTCGAGCACCGGGCCCATGACCAGGGCGAAGGCGAAGGACAGCCCTATCGTGGTGCCGATAGCCGCCATCACCTTGGTGCGCTGCTCATCGCGCGTAAGATCGGCGGCCAACGCCATCACCGCTGCGGCTATCGCGCCGCTGCCTTGCAGAAAGCGACCGAGGATGACGCCCCAAATCGTGTCAGAGAGGGCCGCCACCACGCTGCCCAGCGCGAAAATCAGCAGGCCGCCGATAATCACCGGCTTGCGCCCGAAGCGGTCCGACAGCATCCCGAAGGGAATTTGCAGCAGCGCCTGGGTCAAACCATACGCGCCGATGGCGACCCCGATCAGGATCGGGGTCGCGCCCGCGAGATGGTCGCGCGCATACAGCGCGAACACCGGCAAAATGAGAAACAGCCCCAGCATGCGCAGCGCGTAAATCCCGGCCAGGGCCACGGTGGCGCGCCGCTCGGCCCCGGTCATGCCGCTATCCTTGATATCCACTTTCCCAACGCCCTCTTTTCACCGTATATTAGCAGGTTTGACCACCCGCCGGAATGCAACATGGATCAGATCAGGATACGCGGCGCGCGCACCCACAACCTGCAAAACATTGACCTCGACCTGCCGCGCGACAAGCTGATTGTCATCACCGGCCTGTCCGGTTCCGGCAAGTCCTCGCTCGCCTTCGACACCATCTACGCCGAGGGCCAGCGCCGCTATGTGGAGTCGCTCTCCAGCTACGCGCGCCAATTCCTGTCCATAATGGAAAAGCCGGACGTGGATCACATCGAGGGCTTGTCGCCCGCGATTTCCATCGAGCAGAAATCCACCTCGCACAACCCGCGCTCCACCGTGGGTACCGTCACCGAGATTTACGACTACCTGCGCCTGCTGTTCGCGCGCGTCGGCGTGCCGCACTGTCCCGAACATGACACGGCGCTGGAGGCGCAAACCGTCAGCCAGATGGTGGACCAAATCCTGGCGCTGCCCGAAGGCACGGCACTGATGCTGCTCGCGCCGGTGATCGAGGGGCGCAAGGGTGAACATCTCGACGTGCTCAGCGAACTGCGCGGCCAGGGCTTTTTGCGCGCGCGCATAGACGGCAAGGTGGTCGAATTAAGCGAGGCCCCGGCGCTCGACTTGCGCAAGAAGCACACCATCGAGGTGGTGGTGGACCGCTTCAAGGCGCGCCCCGATCTGCGTCAGCGCCTTGCCGAATCGCTGGAAACCGCCTTGCGCTTGAGCCAAGGCATCGCGCGCATCGCCTTTATTGAAGATGCAACCCGCCCCGGTTTGGTGTTCTCCGAGAAATTCGCCTGCCCCTTGTGCGGCTACAGCTTGAGCGAACTCGAACCGCGCCTGTTTTCCTTCAACAATCCCGCCGGGGCCTGCCCCACCTGCGACGGCCTGGGCGTAAAACAGTTTTTCGACCCCGCCAAGGTAGTCAGCCACCCGGAACTCAGCCTGCCGGAAGGCGCGATACGCGGCTGGGATAAGCGCAATGCGTATTATCACCACATGATTCAGGCGCTGGCCGAACATTACCAATTTGATTTGGACAAACCGTTCGTTAAACTGCCGAAAAAAATCCAGGACGTGCTGCTTCACGGCAGCGCCGACGAGGAAATCACCTTTTTCTATTACAACGAGCGCGGCAAGCCCGCCAAACGGCGGCATCCCTTCGAGGGCATCATCCACAACGCCGAACGGCGCTACCGTGAAACCGAATCCAACATGGTGCGCGAGGAACTGGCGAAATACCTGAGCGCCCGCCCCTGCCCGGAGTGCAACGGCGCGCGCCTGACGCTCGCCGCGCGCCATGTGTATGTCGCTGACAAAACACTGTCGCAAATCACCGCCCTGCCGGTGGATCAGGCACAGCAATTTTTTTCAACGCTCCAACTCCCCGGCAGGCGCGGCGAAATCGCGTCCAAGATTTTGAAAGAGGTCAAGCAACGGCTGGGCTTCCTGGTCAACGTCGGATTGGATTACCTGACCTTGGAGCGTAGCGCCGACAGCCTGTCCGGCGGCGAGGCGCAGCGCATCCGGCTCGCGAGCCAGATCGGCGCGGGGCTGGTGGGCGTGATGTACATCCTGGATGAACCTTCCATCGGATTGCATCAACGCGACAATCAGCGCCTGCTCAACACCCTCACCTATCTGCGCGACCTCGGCAACACCGTGATCGTGGTGGAGCACGACGAAGAAGCAATTCGTAGCGCCGATTATGTCGTGGACATCGGCCCCGGCGCGGGCGTGCATGGAGGACACATCGTCGCGCAGGGTACGCCGCACGAAGTGATCAACCACCCCGATTCCATCACCGGCCAGTATCTTTCCGGGCGCAGAAGAATACCGCACTCCGCAGAGCGCAAGCCGATGAATGAAAATCGCTGCCTGCACCTGCGCGGCGCAAGCGGCAACAATCTCAAAAATATTGACGTCGCCCTCCCCGCCGGACTCATGACCTGCATCACCGGCGTATCCGGCTCCGGCAAATCCACGCTCATCAACGACACCTTGTATCACCTGATGGCGCGCGCACTGTATGGGGCGGGCGCAGAACCCGCGCCCTACGTCTCGGTAGAAGGTGTGGAACTGTTCGACAAGGTGGTCAACATAGATCAAAGCCCCATCGGCCGCACGCCGCGCTCCAATCCGGCTACTTATACGGGCCTGTTCACCCCCATCCGCGATTTATTCTCCGGCACAGCGGAGGCGCGCTCACGCGGCTACAACCCGGGGCGTTTCAGCTTCAACGTCAAAGGTGGCCGCTGCGAGGCGTGCCAAGGCGACGGCCTGATTAAAGTGGAGATGCACTTTTTGCCCGACATCTATGTCGCCTGCGACGTGTGCAAAGGCAAACGCTACAACCGCGAGACTTTAGAGGTCCATTACAAACACAAAAACATCCGCGAAATACTGGAGATGACCGTGGAAGACGCGCGCGCCTTCTTCGATCCCGTGCCCGCCATCGCGCACAAACTGCAAATGCTCATGGAAGTAGGCCTCGGCTACATCAAGCTCGGCCAGAACGCGACGACGCTATCCGGCGGCGAAGCGCAGCGCGTAAAGCTCGCACGCGAACTATCCCGCCGCGACACCGGAAACACCATATACATCCTCGACGAACCCACCACCGGCCTGCACTTTCACGACATCGAGCAATTACTGCGCGTACTCCACCACCTGCGCGACCACGGCAACACCGTGGTGGTCATCGAACACAACCTCGACGTCATCAAAACCGCCGACTGGATCATAGACCTCGGCCCCGAAGGCGGCGGCAAAGGCGGCCAAGTCATCGCCACCGGCACGCCGGAACACGTTGCCGCACAGGCTCATTCCTACACAGGGCAGTATCTGAAGCCTGTATTAGAGCGTGTCTAACAGCC
>JBCKVB010000014.1:0-30910 GCA_038924245.1 Gammaproteobacteria bacterium
CGGCTGTGGGGCTTTGCCGGGAAGCAAAAAATATGAGGAGAGTGACATGAAATGGTTGGCGTTAGCATTGCTTGTATTGGGCGTGTTTGGATGGCTAACGGCAAGCCAGATGGCGCGTGCGGGCGAAGTGCCTAAAGTTGGGGAAGCCGCGCCGGATTTCAGTCTGCCCGACCAGAACGGCAAGATCTACACCTTGGCGGATTTTAGCGGCAAGTGGCTGGTGCTGTATTTCTATCCCAAGGACGACACGCCGGGTTGCACTGAGCAGGCATGCAAGTTCCGCGACGATTTGCATAAGCTGACGGCACTCGGTGCACAGGTGGCGGGCATCAGCGTGGACGACAGCGCCAGCCATGCCGCATTCGCCAAGAAGCACAATCTGCCATTCCCTCTGCTGGCGGACAAGGACACCGTGGTGACTGTGCGCTACGGCGTGCTGATGAATCTTGGATTTTTCAAGGTTGCCAAACGCTATACCTTTTTGATAGACCCGCAGGGCAAAATCAGCAAGGTGTATGCCAAGGTCGATACCTCGCGTCACTCCAGGGAAGTCATCGAAGATTTGAACAAATTACTGGCCGGAGGTAAGGCATGAAATACCCCAACCTGAAAGAAAAGGGGTCAAGTTCATTGTATGACTGTCTGAACCGTGTTATTCTGCCCTTCGCATGCCCAGACCCCTGCGCTTAGAATTTAAAGGTGCCTTTTACCACGTCATGAACCGCGGACGAGGGCGTCAGGCTATTTTTCACGGTCGCGACTACTATCACGCCTTTCTAGACTGCCTGGCCCAAGCCCAGGCTCGGTTCGGCGCCGAAATCCATGCCTACTGCCTGATGGGGAATCACTATCACTTGTTAATAAAAACCCCGTTCGCCAACCTCAGTCGCGTCATGCGGCATATCAATAGTGTGTATACACAACAGTACAATCGTCTAAAGCACACAGACGGTCCCTTATTTCGCGGGCGTTACAAAGCCATTGTCGTTGACGCGGATGCTTATCTACTTCAAGTCAGCCGCTACATCCATCGTAATCCGATCGAGGCCAAGCAACCGCTGGCGCGGTCATTAGCAAACTATCCCTGGTCGAGCTATCCCGCTTATTTGGGTAAAGGCGTAGTACCCGCTTGGCTCAAACGAGAGCTGACCCACCAGCTGCTAGGCAAACGCCAGCGTTATGAAGGCTATAAGGCCTATGTAGAACAAGGGATAGATGAAGAGACGCAGCAGTTCTATGGCAAAGGTAACCTTGCCTCAGTGATCGGGGGGCCCGCATTCCGAGAGCACTTTCTGGAAAAGGCAGAAAGGCAAGCCGGAATCAAGGCCGAAGTAGCCGTGCAGGGTCGGCCCACTATTTCACGTATTGTAAAAGCCACGGCGCAAGCTTATAAAGTATCCGTGGCGAGTATTACCCGCCCTCAGCAAGGCATTCAGCGAGCAAATATACCCAGGAAATATGCCATGTATATAGGGCAACAGGCGGGGTACCCTCTTAAGGCATTGGCAGAAGCATTTGGGGTAACCCATGTGGGCACCATTAGCCATGCCTTAACGCATGTGCGACAACTGTTGAAAGAGGATACAAGACTGGCGAGGCAATTAGAGCGGGTGAGACGAGGTAGGGTAGTCATACAATGAACATGACCCCTTTTGACCTTTTGACCCCTTTGTCTTTAATGTCGCGCGTGCAGGGATGCGCAGGAGCGACCGTATTGAAAAAGTCCATGGATGGACTTTTTCAACAAATCAGGGATTAAACCAGTAGCGCCTGTGACTATTGCGATAACCCGAGATGTGCGTCCCGTTTGCGGTAAATTGAATCTCAATCGCCCCTTGTGCGGGTGAGCCGAGCAGGTGGATGCCGCGCGCTTGATAACGCTGCACGACGCTGGGGTGCGGATGACGGTAACGGCTGCGGTAGCCCGCGGGGATGAGCGCATAACGTGGCTTGACCGCGTCAATAAATTCTTCCGTGGAAGAGGTCTTGCTGCCGTGATGCGGCACGACCAGAATATCGGCGGACAGGGGCGCGCCGCGCGCAAGCAGCGCACGCTCCGCTTTGGCCTCGATGTCGGCGGTCAGCAGCACGCTGCCGTAGCGGCTGGTGATCTTGAGCACACAGCTTGCGTTATTGCCGCTTGCGTCAGTGCCGGCGGGATTCAGGATTTTAAATTCCACGTCATCCCATTGCCACACCTGGCCCGCCAGGCAATGTTGCGCATTTTGAAAACGTTCCGGCACGCTGCTCAACACGCGCTCGACTGAAAATGCCTCCAGCACCGAGGCCGCGCCGCCCATGTGGTCGTTGTCGCCATGACTGATGACCAGCGTATCGAGATGACTCACGCCGCGATGGCGCAGATAGGGCGCCACCACGGCGCGTCCGGTGTCGAAACTCGCGCTGTAGCGCACACCGGTGTCGAAGACCAGGACATGCCGCGCGGTTTGCACGACCGCCGCCAGGGCCTGATCCACATCCAGCAGGGTAAACCACACCTCGCCCGGCGCGGGAGCGGGCGGACGCATCAGGAACAGCGGCAGCAGCCACACCGCGCCCACCCAACGCGCGGGGAAGCCGCGCGGCGCAAGCAGCCATGACGCGCCGAGTACCGCGGCGGCGACGGTCCAGGTCAGCGGGGTGTGTTGCAGCCACTGGGTATGGGGCAGGCGCGATAAAAATTCCAGCGCGCTCCACAATTGCGCCATCACCCACGCGGCCATTTGAAACGATGCGCCGGCGAGCGCATCGGGAAAAGTCAGCGCAAACAGCGCGCCCAGCAGCGTGAGCGGGATGACCAGGATCTCGATCACCGGAATGGCGAGCATATTGGCAAGCGGAGCGGAGAGCGAGGTGCGCTGAAACATCACCAGCAACAGCGGCAACAGTCCTATGGCGATCACCCACTGCAGGCGGTTCCATTGCCGCCACTTGCTCTCGCGCACGCGTCCATGGAGCGTAAACAAGATGATGGCGACCGAGGCGAACGACAGCCAGAATCCCATTGCCATTACGGCCAGCGGATCGTAGAGCAGCACCGCGAGCAGCGCGGCGGCGAGCACATACGAAGGCCGCGTCGCGCGGCTGAACAGCAGGGCGCCCAACACCACCGCGATCATGATGAGCGCGCGCTGCGCGGGGATGGCGAAGCCCGCGAGCGCGGCGTAAAACAGGGCGGCGAGCAGCGCACCGAGCGCCGCCGCCTTTGGCGCGGGCAGGCGCAGCACGGTGTAACCGGGCCAGGCCCACAAGAAGCGCACTAAAAAATACATAATGCCCGCGACCAGTCCGATGTTCATGCCGGAGATGGCGATCAGGTGCGTGGTGCCGGTGCGGCGCAGGATTTCCCACTGTTCGTCGCTGATGGCGCTTTGGTCGCCGTTGGCAAACGCGACGATCATGCCCGCCACCGGTGTATCGGGAAGCGCCGCGCGGATGCGCTCGCCGAGTTGTTGGCGCATGCGGCCAATAGGATACGAGTAAGGCTCGGGGGCGATGCGCTGCGGCGTGTAGTTCTTGCGCACGTAACCGGTGGCGCGGATGCGTTGCTGGAACAGCCAGGCCTCGTAGTCGAAGCCGCCTGGATTCTGGAAGCCATGCGGGCGTTTCAGGCGCACCTGCATGCGCCATGCGTCACCGATGCGCGGTGCGAAAGCGAAATCATGCACGTTGAGTCTGACCCTGCCGGGTATGACGACCGCTCGGCCTGCAAGCTCAGCGCGGCCGACATCAAACTCGAAACTGACGCCGCGCTCCAGGTCTTTGGGGAGACCGGCCACATAGCCTTCTATCAGCAGGTCCTGGCCCTCCAGTTCCCGGGGCAGGTTGTCTTCGAGTATCAGGCCAGCGCGCAGCGTCACCCAGAATACGCCCGCCAGAAAGAACAGCGCAAGGCGCGTAACGGGATAGCGGGATGCCAGGCACAGCAGTAATACAAATGACAACACGCTCCACCACAGCGAGGGCAGGGCGGGCAGATATTGCACCAGCAATACGCCGCACAAAAACGCCAGCGCGTGCGCCCGGATGTCCGTGCCGGTGCGGGATAGTGCGGCTATTGCTGGCGGTTTATTAATATGTGTTTTAAACTGGTTTTATGGCGAAGAAGCTGATCAAACGCTTTATGCCGGATGCGCATAAAGTACGCGACCACAAACATCTGAAATTTTTCGGCGCGCTGTTGCACGATCCTGGGTTATGGCACTTGAATCGCAACTCGGTCTCGGGCGGGGTGGCGGTGGGTCTATTCATGGCCTTTGTCCCCATGCCCTTTCAAATGCTGCCGGCCGCGATGATCGCGATCGTCTTCCGGTTCAATTTGCCGATTGCCGTCGCCTTGGTTTGGATTAGCAATCCCTTTACCATCGGCCCCATAACCTATTTTCTCTACAAACTGGGGAGCCTGTTGCTCGGCCTGCCCGCGCATGAGCTTGCCTTTGAGCCGACCTGGGGCTGGCTGATAACGGAGCTTAAGCTGGTCTGGCAGCCCATTTTGCTTGGTTCTTTTGTCGTATCGTCCGTCTCGGCCACGGCAGGCTATTTTTTGATACACGCCCTGTGGCGCATGCAAGTCGTCCGTGACTGGGAGCGCCGTAAAGCCAGCCGGGTGTCAGGCAGCCGTTAAGCCATCCAGATAACGGTCCGCGTCCAGCGCCGCCATGCAGCCTGATCCCGCCGAGGTGACCGCCTGGCGGTACACGTGATCGGCGACATCGCCCGCCGCGAACACGCCGGGAATGCTGGTGGCGGTGGCGTTGCCCTCCAGTCCGCCCTTGACCTTGATGTAGCCGTTATTCATCTCGATCTGGCCTTCGAAAATCGCCGTGTTGGGCTGATGGCCGATGGCGATGAAGACGCCTTGCAGCGCGAAGTCCTTGGTTGCGCCGCTCACGAGATTTTTGGCGCGCATGCCGGTCACGCCGCTGGCATCGCCCAACGCCTCGTCCAGCGTGCTGTTCCACTCGATGCCGATTTTGCCTTCGTTCACTTTCGCCATCAGTTTATCAATCAGGATTTTTTCCGCCCTGAACTTGTCGCGCCGGTGCACCACGGTGACCTGCGCGGCGATGTTGGAAAGATACAGCGCCTCCTCCACGGCGGTGTTGCCGCCGCCGATTACCGCGACCCTTTGGCCTTTATAAAAAAATCCGTCGCAGGTCGCGCACGCCGACACGCCGCGCCCTTTAAAGGCCTCTTCGGAGGGCAGTCCCAGGTATTTCGCGGAAGCGCCGGTGGCGATGATGAGCGCGTCGCAGGTATAAACCCCGCTGTCGCCGGTTAACCGGAACGGACGTGATTTAAGCTCCGCCTGGTTGATGTGATCGAACACGATCTCGGTCTGGAAACGCTCGGCGTGCTTGCGCATGCGCTCCATGAGGTCGGGCCCTTGCAGGCCTTCCACGTCGCCCGTCCAGTTATCCACATCGGTGGTGGTCATCAGTTGCCCGCCCTGCTCCAGGCCGGTGATGAGCACCGGCTTCAGGTTGGCGCGCGCGGCGTACACCGCGGCGGTATAGCCCGCCGGGCCGGAGCCGAGGATCAAGAGGTGGCAGTGTTTGGGATTTGGCATGGGTGTCGTAAGCTCAGGGGTCGTTCATCATAAACGGCGCGCACGCTATTTAAAAGCGCAGAATGGCCGCCTTGGCCCTTCCCAAAGGCAGGGTTCGCCCATAGAATCGTGGATATATTAAAAAAAGGGGGATGCCATGCAGCTATTCCGCACCAAACCAAGTTCGCCGGACGATTATTGCAACAGCGGATTAAAGCGCGTGTTGAGCGCGTTTGACCTGACCTTGCTCGGCATCGGCGCCATCATCGGCACCGGCATCTTCGTGTTGACGGGCATCGCCGCCGCCACGCTCTCCGGCCCCGCCGTGGTGCTGTCCTTCGTGGTATCAGGCCTGGTCTGCGCGTTTGCCGCGCTCGCCTATGCGGAAATGGCGGCCAGCCTGGGCGGCTGCGGCAGCGCCTACGGCTACAGCTACGCCACGCTCGGCGAGCTGCTCGCCTGGATGGTGGGCTGGATATTGATTCTGGAATACGGTGTCGCTGTCGCCGCGGTTGCCAATGGCTGGTCAGGTTACTTCAATAATGCCTTGACCGCTATCGGCTACCCCTTGCCGTTTTCTCTCACCCATGCCCCCACGCAGGGCGGCCTCATCAACCTGCCGGCGGCGGGCATCGTGCTTGCGCTTGCGGCGTTACTCATTATCGGCGTCAGGCAAAGCTCTCAATTCAATGCGGCGCTGGTGTTCATCAAGCTGCTCACCATCGCCGTGTTCATCGGGGTGGCCGTGTTCCACGTCAATCCTGAGCTGTGGAGCCCCTTCATGCCGTTCGGCTGGAGCGGCACCGGGCCGGAAGGCAAGCCCATCGGCGTGCTGGCGGGCGCGGCGATCGTGTTCTTCGCCTACATCGGTTTTGACGCCGTTTCCACCGCAGCGGAAGAAACCAAGAACCCGCAGCGCGACGTGCCCATCGGCATCCTTGCCTCGCTCGTGTTTTGCACCGTGATTTACATTGTGGTATCGGGTCTGCTTACCGGCATTGTTTCTTACAAGGAGCTTAACGTTTCTTCGCCGGTGGCGCACGCCCTGCAACTGCTCGGTATGAACTGGGCCTCCGGCCTGGTGGCCACCGGCGTGATCACGGGCCTGACCACCGTGATGCTGGTGCTGTATTACGCCTTGACGCGCATCATTTTCGCCATATCGCGCGATGGGCTGCTGCCGCCGTTCTTCGGCACCGTGCACGCAAAGCGGCAAACGCCGGTGCGCGTCATTATTCTGTGCGGCCTGCTTATGGCGGCGCTCGCGGGCTTTGTGCCGTTGGGCGATCTGGCGGAGCTCGTCAACATCGGCACGCTCACGGCATTTGTGTTTGTCTGCATCGGTGTGATTGTGCTGCGCGCGCGCCAGCCCGAATTACGCCGTCCGTTCAAATGCGCCTGGCATCCGGTGATTCCGGTGCTGGGCATACTCTCCTGCGGGCTGCTCATGTTCAACCTGCCGCTCATCACCTGGCAGCGCTTTGGCGTGTGGCTGTTGATCGGTATCGCGGTTTATTTCGCCTACTCCATGCACAACAGCCGCTTGGCGAAAACGGCACGATGAGGCTATCTTTGGACCTTAAAGTAGTTGATCAGACCATTCGTTGAGCTATCGTGAGAGGTAACAGCGTCCGAGCCTTCCAGCTCCGGCAATATCTTCTGCGCCAGTTGTTTGCCCAGCTCCACGCCCCACTGGTCGAATGAATTGATATGCCAGATCACCCCCTGCACGAAGATTTTGTGTTCGTACAGCGCGATCAGTGATCCGAGCGTTCTTGGGGTGATTTTCTTGACGAGCAGGGAGTTGGTGGGTTTGTTACCGGGAAAGATTTTATGCGGCAGCAGTTGCTCCAGTGCGTTGCCGGTTAAGCCCTGTTGCACCAGTTCCGCGCGCGCTTCGGCTTCGGTCTTGCCCTTCATCAGCGCCTCGGTCTGGGCGAAAAAGTTTGATAACAAAATATTGTGATGCTCGCTGATGGGATTATGCGTCTCCAGCGGCGCGATGAAATCGGCGGGAATCAGTTTGGTTCCCTGATGCAGTAATTGATAAAAGGCGTGCTGGCCGTTGGTGCCGGGCTCGCCCCACAGGATGGGGCCGGTGAAGTAATCCACAGTTTGCCCATCGCGCGTCACGCCCTTGCCGTTGCTCTCCATGTCGCCCTGCTGAAAATAGGCCGGGAAATAGCGCAGGTACTGGTCGTAAGGGAAGAGGGCATGCGTCTCGGCGCCGAAGAAGTTGTTGTACCAGACGCCGAGCAGCGCCAGTATCACCGGCAGGTTTTTTTCCAGCGGCGTGGTTCTAAAATGCTCGTCCATCTCGTGCGCGCCGCCGAGCAATTCCTCAAAATTGTCCATGCCGATGTAGAGCGCGATGGGCAGGCCGATGGCCGACCACAACGAATAGCGTCCGCCCACCCAGCCCCAGAACTCAAACATGTTCTTGGCATCTATCCCAAACCTGGTGACTTCTTTGGCATTGGTCGAAACGGCCACGAAATGTTTGGCAATCGCGGACTCATTTTGCGCGGACTCCAGCAACCAGGCGCGCGCGGTGTGTGCATTGGTCAGCGTCTCCTGCGTGGTGAAGGTCTTGGAGGCGACGATAAACAGCGTGGTTTCAGGGTTGAGTAATTTCAACGTCTCGGCGACGTGGCTGCCGTCCACGTTGGAGACGAAATGCATGCGCAGTCCGGGTTTTCCATAGGGCGTGAGCGCCGCGCACGCCATCTTCGGTCCCAAGTCGGAGCCGCCGATGCCGATGTTGACGATGTCGGCAATGGCCTTGCCCGTGTAGCCCTTCCAGGCGTCGCCGCGCACGGATTCGGTGAACGTGCGCATCCGCGCCAGCACCTTGTTGACCGCGGGCATGACATCCATGCCGTCTACGAGTATGGGGGAATTGGAGCGGTTGCGCAGCGCGATGTGCAGCACGGCGCGGTTTTCCGTGACGTTGATCTTCGCGCCGGAAAACATCTTTTCGATCCAGTTTTGAACATCCGCCTGCCGCGCCAGATCGAGCAGCAGTTGCAGGGTTTCTCCGGTGATGCGGTTCTTGGAAAAATCGAGCAGGATATCGCCGCAGGCGAGCGAGAATTTTTTGAAACGCTCCGGGTCGCGCGCAAAAAGCTCGCGCATATGGAGCGGCGCGATGGTATGGTAATGCGCTTGCAGCGCTCTCCAAGCGTTGGATTGTGTCAATGCGCTCACGCTGCGGCTAATAGACGCAAACAGCGCCTTCGTTGATTTCACCCTCGATGCTCAACTCATTGCGCCAGCACTGGTATTCGCGATCGAACAGACGGTTGGCCTCAGTGGGCCCCCAGCTTCCGGCGGGGTAGGTATGGATAAAATCGCGCTCCATGGACCAGGTCTTTAAAATCGGATCCACCACGCGCCACGCCCAGCGCACTTCATCATAGCGCAGAAACAACGAATGGTCGCCCTCGATCACGTCGAGCAGCAGCGCCTCGTAAGCGCCCAACTGCACCTCGAATTCCTGCCGGTAGCTTGCGTCCAGGCTTACGGTGTGTGTGTGCATCTTGAGTCCGGGAAGTTTGGCCTGAATCTCGACGCGCAGGCACTCTTCCGGCTGGATGCCGAGTAAAATCCAGTTGGGGCGTAATTGTTCCGTCACTGTTTCGCGGAACAGGAGTTGCGGCGCGTGTTTAAAGCGGATCGCGATATAAGAGGTCGCATTGGCGAGACGCTTGCCGGTGCGCACATAAAACGGCACGTTGCGCCAGCGCCAGTTGTCTATGTATAGCTTGAGCGACGCGTAGGTTTCCGTGCTGCTGTTGGGCGCGACGCCTTTTTCATCCAGATAGCCGGCCACCTTCTGGCCGTCCACCGTGCCGCGCCCGTATTGCGCGCGAAACGCATGCGCGTGCACCGCGCCCGGCGGGATGGGGCGGATGGATTTCAGCACCTTTACCTTTTCATCGCGCAGGGACTCCGCGTCCATGCTGGGCGGCGGCTCCATGGCCACCAAGGTGAGCATCTGCAGCAGATGGCTTTGCAGCATGTCGCGCAGCGCGCCCGCGCCGTCGTAGTATTCCGCGCGTCCGCCGATACCCTGCGTTTCGGAGTGGGTGATCTGCACGTGGTCTATGTAATTGCGGTTCCACAGCGGTTCCAGCATGATGTTGGCGAAGCGGAACACCAGTACGTTTTGCACCGTGCCTTTGCCGAGGTAATGGTCTATGCGGTAGATCTGCTGTTCGGAGAAATTCCGGTGCAGGCGCTCTTCCAGGGTTTGCGCGCTCTCCAGATCATAGCCGAAGGGTTTTTCCACCACCAGCCGCCGCCAGCCGCCGTCTTCTTCATGCAACCCCGCCGCGGCGAGGTGTTGACTCACCATGCCGTATTCGGCGGGGCGGATCGCCATGTAGAACACCTTGTTGTCCGGGAAGCGGTTGGTGGCGTCCAGCGTTTGTTTGAGCCGTTGATAGGCCTCTGCATCGGCGAGATCGCCGTGGAAAAAATGCAGGCGATTGCGGAAGCTGGCGAGCATCTCCTGATCCAGGGCGCCGCGCACCCTGGTTTTCAGTAGCTCAGCTACCTCGTCACGCCACTGCTCATCGTCCCACTCGTGCCGCCCGAATCCCATAATCGCCATGCCCGGCGGCAGGCGGCGCGCCTGTTCCAGATGATACAGCGCGGGCAATAATTTATTTTGCGACAGGTTTCCCGTCGCGCCGAAGATAACGAAGGTGCAGGGTTCAATCACGGTTTGTCCTTGGTGCGCGAGGCGTGGCCGCCGAAGGCGTTACGCATCAATGATAACAGGCGGTGGCCGTAACCGTTGTCGCGGCTGGCGAAGCGCATCTGCAGGGCGAGTGTCATCACGGGCGCGGCGATGCCCTGATCCACGGCCTCAATCACTGTCCAGCGGCCTTCGCCGGAGTCGTCCACCTGGGCCGAGAATTTTTCCAGAAATTGACCGGTATGCAGCGCGCCCTTGCTGTTTAACGCCTCGGCGGTGAGATCGAGCAGCCAACTGCGCACCACCGAACTGTGCCGCCACAGCTCGGTGATCTGCGCCAGGTCGAGATTGAATTCCTTCTTGCCGTGCAGCAGGCTCAAGCCTTCCGCGAACGCCTGCATCATGCCGTACTCGATGCCGTTATGGATCATCTTGGTGAAATGCCCCGCGCCTACCGGGCCGACGTGCGCCCAGCCGCGATCCGGCGCCGGGGCGAGCACCTTGAGCGCCGGCCCCAGCGCGCGCGCGGTCTCTTTGCTGCCGCCCACCATCAGGCAGTAGCCGTTATCGAGGCCCCACACGCCGCCGGAGGTGCCGGCGTCCATGAAACCGATGCCGTGCGTGGCGAGCAGTGCGCCGCGCCGTTCGCTGTCGTGATAATTGGAGTTGCCGCCGTCCACGATGATGTCGTTCTTGGCCAACAGCGGAATCAAATCGTCAATCGCCTGGCCGGTGGACGCGCCGCTCGGCAGCATCAGCCACACGATGCGTTGTGGCTTGAGCTGCTTGACCGCATCGGCCAGTGTATCCGCCGCGATCAGCCCTTCCTCGACGGCAAGCTGCTGCACGATGCCGGGCGAGCGGTTATAGCCCACCACCTCGATGCCGCCGCGGCGCAGACGGCGCGCCATGTTGGCGCCCATCTTGCCCAGTCCTATTAACGCGATTCTCATTATGCTTGCCTCCCGCCCCGAAATTCATCACACTGCATGCGCCAGATTCGTATCTTGGAGCAAAAACACCCGCAAGGAAAGGGCACATGCTTAAGGTTTTATTCGCCGTCAGCGAAGCCCATCCCTTGATAAAAACCGGGGGGGCTGGCGGACTTTGCGGGGAGTCTCCCGGTTGCGTTGCAAGAACTGCGCCACGACGTGCGACTGGTGCTCCCGGCCTACCGCGCGGTGCTGGCGCAGGCACGCGCATGGCGCAAAGTGGCGCGGCTGGACCTGCCCGGATACCAAGCGGTGCGTATTCTGGAAGGCGTGCTGCCCGGCACACAGGTCATCTGCTGGCTGGTGGATGCGCCTGAATTGTTCGACCGCCCCGGCGGGCCTTACGCCGATCAAAGCGGGCCCGATTGGCCGGACAATGCTGCACGCTTTACCCTGTTCGCGCGTGCGGTCGTCAAGCTCGCCTTGGGGCAGGCCGGGCTCAAGTGGAGCGCCGACATGGTGCATTGCAACGACTGGCAAACCGGACTGGTTCCGGCGCTCTTGTCATGCGAGGCAGAGCGCCCCGCCACGTTGTTTACCATTCATAATCTCGCCTATCAAGGATTATTCCCCGCCAGTCAATTTCAAACCCTGGGGCTGCCAGCCGAGCTCTGGTCGCCTGACGGCCTGGAATTTCACGGCCAGCTTTCCTTTATCAAGGGTGGGCTGATGTACGCCGACCGCATCAACACAGTGAGCCCCACCTATGCCGAAGAGATCACCACCCCGGCGCTGGGTTACGGGCTGGAAGGCTTGCTCAATCACCGCGCCGCGCATTTAAGCGGCATACTCAATGGCGTGGACTATCAGATATGGGATCCGGCGCGCGACGCGCTCATCGTAAAGAATTACACGCCAGACAGTCTGGAGCTGAAATCGGAAAACAAACACTGGCTGCAACAGCACTGCGCGCTGCCCGCGCAAGAGCGCATCCCGCTGATCGGCATGGTGGGGCGGCTGGTGGAGCAAAAGGGCGTAGACCTGCTGCTCGCCGCGCTGCCGCAACTGATGAAGCTGCCGCTGCAACTTACGCTGCTCGGCAGTGGCGCGCGCCATTTTGAAGAGGCGCTGCAAGATTGGGCGCGCCGTTACCCGGAGCAGTTGAGCGTGCGCATCGGTTACGACGAGGAGCTGGCGCACCGCATCGAGGCGGGCGCGGACATGTTTCTCATGCCCTCGCGCTTCGAGCCGTGCGGGTTGAACCAGCTCTACAGCCTGCGTTACGGCACGGCGCCCATCGTGCGCCGCACCGGCGGGCTGGCCGACACCGTGGTGGACGCCAGCGCGGACAATCTCAAAAATGATCTCGCCACCGGCATCGTGTTTACGGAGGAGAGCGGAGCGGCGTTAGTGAGCGCCGTGCGCCGTGCGCTAGAATTATTCGCCCGGCCCGCACAGTGGCGTGCGCTGATGCTGGCCGCGATGCGTCAGGACTACAGTTGGCACGCCTCGGCGCGTCAATACAGCGCGCTCTACCGGCAGGCCAGCGCCCAGCGGCGATAGACGCGAGCGGATAACAGGGTATAATTTTGACCATGGCGCGCCGTTTGGCCATACCAGAACAATTACCCTGATAGACTCCCTCCATGCCCAGCAACCCTAGCGATAAAGAACTGCGCGCGCGCGTCAAGCTGCTCGGCCGGCTGCTGGGCGAGGTATTGCACAGTCAGGCGGGCGGCAAGGTGCTGAAGGCCGTGGAGGTGCTGCGCAAGGGCTACATCGCGCTGCGCGGGAAGGACAACGCGCAAAAACGCCGCCGCCTGGCGCAAATCGTGGCCGGTTTCGACACCGCCATGCTCACCCACGTCACGCGCGCCTTCAGCACCTATTTCAGCCTGGTGAATATCGCCGAAGAGAGTTTCCAGCACCGCCAGCGGCGCACGCGTGTGCGCAAGGGCGGGCCGCTGTGGGTGGGATCGTTCGATCACACGTTGCGCCAGCTCCACGCCCAAGGCATGACGGTGCAACAGCTCCAGGTGCTGCTCGACCGGCTCATGTTCATGCCGGTCATCACCGCGCACCCCACCGAATCCAAGCGCCAGACCATCATGGAGGAATTGCGCCGCATCTTCGTCACCAGCGAGCGCCTGGCCGACCCGCGCCTGGGCAAGGCCGAACGCGAGGAATACACCGAGCTGTTGCGCACCCAGATACAAATCCTGTGGAAGACCGACGAGATGCGCCCGCACCGCCCCACGGTGCGCGACGAGATCAAAAACGGCCTGCTGTATTTCCACGAATGCCTGTTCCAGGCGGTGCCGGTCATATACCGCTACATGGAGCGCGCGGTGGCGCGCACCTACGGCAAGGACGCCGCCGCATCGCTGCGCATCCCCGGCTTTCTGCAGTTCGGTTCCTGGATCGGCGGCGACCGCGATGGCAACCCCAACGTCAAGCCGGAAACCACCGAGCTGGCGCTGCGTCTGCAAACGCGCGCGGTGTTGCTTGAATACTTGAACCGCGTGACCGCCTTGAGCCGCCAGCTTACCCATTCCAGCCAGTTGTGCCAGCCCTCGCGTGCGTTCATCGAAAGCATGCAGCAGGACGAGTGCCACATCGGAGACACCTTCCGCGAAAACCGCGAGCGGTTTAAATACGAACCCTACCGGCGCAAGCTGTATGTGATGCGTTACCGTTTGGAGTGTAATCTGCGCAACGTCAAGAAACGCCTGGAGGGCGAGCAGCCGGGCAACAAGGATGGCGCTTACCACTCCGAGGAAGAGTTGTTGCACGATCTCTACCTGATCCGCGACTCGCTCATCAGCCACGGCGACGTCAGCGTTGCCGCGGGCGCGTTGCAGGATTTCATCCGCCTGGTGGAGACCTTCGGTTTTTACATGACGCGCCTGGACGTGCGTCAGGAGTCCGGGCGTCACACCAGCGCGGTGGCGGAGTTGTTCAGCAAACAGCCCGCGCCGTTCGACTATCTGGGCCTGGGCGAGGCGGAGCGGCTCGGCGTGCTGGGCGACAGCATCGCGCAGGGGCGGCTCATGGCCGTGGACGAGAGCGGCTTGAGCGAGGCCACGCGCGAGACGCTCGCCGTGTTCCGCATGATGGCCGAGATGCGCGCCAAGACCAGCACCAAGGCGTTCGGCAGCTACGTGATCTCCATGACGCGCGCCGCGAGCCACGTGCTGGAGGTGATGCTGCTCGCGCGCATGGCCGGGCTGGCAGGGAAGAACAGCGACGGCTGGTTTTGTCAGATCCAGATCAGCCCGCTGTTTGAAACCATAGACGACTTGCAGCGCATCGAGCCGGTGCTCGGCACGTTGCTGGACAATCCCACCTACAGCGCACTGCTCCAGGCCGCCGGCAACCAGCAGGAGGTGATGCTGGGCTATTCCGACTCATGCAAGGACGGCGGCATCCTGGCCTCGGGCTGGATGCTGTACCAGGCGCAAAAGACCGTGACCGCGCTCACCGCCGCGCGCGGCGTCGAGTGCCGCCTGTTTCACGGGCGCGGCGGCACCATCGGGCGCGGCGGCGGCCCGACCCATGAATCCATCCTGGCGCAGCCGCAGGGCACGGTGAAGGGCCAGATCAAATTCACCGAGCAGGGCGAGATGGTGTCCTACAAATACAGCAACGTGGAGACCGCGGTGTATGAGCTGTCGGTGGGCGTCACCGGCCTGCTCAAGGCGAGCCGCGGACTGATTCAAAAGCCGCAGGCGGACAAGCAAAAATATCTCGCCATCATGCAGCACCTGTCCGAGATGGGCGAACAGGCCTACCGCGCGCTCACCCAGCGCACCCCCGGCTTTCTGGATTATTTCTACGAGGCCACCCCGATCAACGAGATCGGCGAGCTCAACATCGGCTCGCGTCCTTCACACCGCAAAAAGGGCGACCGCTCCCTGACCTCGGTGCGCGCCATCGCCTGGGTCTTCGCCTGGGCGCAGTCGCGCCACACCCTGCCCGCCTGGTACGGCATCGGCATCGCGCTGGAAACCTGGTGCAAGGGCGATGCACAACGCCTCAAGACGCTGCGCGCCATGTATCACGATTGGCCGTTCTTCCGCGCCTTCCTGAGCAACACGCAAATGGCCTTGTTCAAGGCCGACATGGGCATCGCGCGCGAATACGCCGCGCTATGCCATGACCCCGCCGTAGGCGAACGCGTGTATCACATGATCCGCGGCGAGTATGAACGCACCGTGCGCGAGGTGCTCAAGGTGGTCGAGGCCGATCATCTGCTCAAGGACAACCCCACGCTCGCGCTCTCCCTGTCGCGCCGCAATCCCTATCTCGACCCCTTGAACGCGATCCAGGTCACGCTGCTCAAACGCCACCGCGACTTCAGCACCCCGGAACCGCAGCGCCAAAGCTGGCTCGCCCCCCTGCTGCGCTCCATCAACGCCATCGCAGCAGGCATGCGGAATACGGGTTAGCCTGTTGCTGCTTAACTCTCTCGGATATTTCGTGCGCACAGCGCACGCTACGCCATGAAGACCCCAAAAAGAATTGAACCGCTGGTCGAGGATGGTCTCGTTGACGCGGTCGTCCGTCAGCTCATGAGCGGCAAGGAGGCCATGGTTTACGTGGTCCGCTGTGGCGAAGATATCCGCTGCGCGAAGGTTTACAAAGAAGCCAACAAACGCGGCTTCCGCCAAGCCGCCAATTACACGGAAGGCCGCAAGATGAAAAGCAGTCGCCGCGCCCGCGCCATGGAGAAAGGCACCCGCTATGGACGCAAAGCACAGGAAGACGCATGGCAAAGCGCCGAGGTGGATGCCTTGTACCGTCTCGCCGACGCTGGTGTGCGCGTGCCGCAACCCTATCACTTCCATGCGGGCGTGCTGCTGATGGAACTGGTGACCGACGCCTATGGCGAGGCCGCACCGAGACTCAACGAACTGGTGCTGACAGCAGAGCAGGCGCGTGAGTACCACCGCATACTGATTACGCAGGTCGTGCGCATGCTCTGCGCCGGGATCGTCCACGGCGATTTGTCCGAATATAACGTGCTCGTCGGCACCGAAGGGCCCGTCATCATAGATTTACCGCAGGCCATTAACGCCGCAGGCAACAACAACGCCTTCAGCATGCTTGAGCGTGACATCAACAATCTGGCCACCTACTTTGGCCGTTTTGCGCCCGAGCTCCTGACCACCGACTATGCCATGGAGATCTGGGCACACCACGAGAGTGGCAAGCTGCACCCGGAGATCGAGCTGACCGGACGCTTCGCGCGCAGCGAGAAACCGGCGGATGTGGAGGGTGTAATGCGAGAAATTGACGCCGCGATCAAGGAAGCCGAAGAAGAGCGGCAACGCTACCTTCAGCGCATGGAGCAACAGTAAGCTTTCCTGCGCCCGGCGGAATACACGAGCGGCGAGTGGAGTTGGTAGGGTGGGCACGTTGTTTGTGCCCACATACTTTGATCCCGCGTGGGCAATAAATTGTGCCCACCCTACAGACTCTTAATTGTGGTTAAAGCCCGCGTAGGATGGGTGGAGCGAAGCGCAACCCATCACCCTATCAAGCCACCTGCACCGGAATGGCATTACGGCAGTGGGTAATGCGGTTGTGTTCGTTGAGGTAGACGAGGGTGGGCTGGAAGTTGGCGAGTTCGTGTTGGTTGAGGACGGCGTAGGCGGCGATGATGACGCGGTCGCCGGGATTGGCCTTGTGGGCGGCGGCGCCGTTCACGGAGATGATGCCGGAGTTGTCTTCGGCGCGGATGGCGTAGGTGGTGAAGCGCTCGCCGTTGGCGAGGTTATAGATGTGTATCTGTTCGTACTCCTGGATGCCCGCGGTATCCAGGAGCTTTCCGTCTATGGCGCACGAACCCTCGTATTCCAGTTCGGAATGGGTTACGCGGGCGTGGTGGAGCTTGGCTTTGAGCAGAGTGTACTGCATGGCGGTCTCCGTCCTTAGTAAAGGGGCGAACAGTGTCTTGATTAACCCGGCAACCAAATACCCCCCTCTCCCTTGATGGGGAGGGCTGGGGTGAGGGGGGAGATCAAGGAGATACCAGCATTTCACCCCCACCCTGGCCCTCCCCCTTAAAGGGGGAGAGAGGATATGCTTTGAATATTATACCCGATCTTATGACGAGCGCGGCAAGGGGTGCACATTGTCTATGAGGCGCGCCTTGCCGAGGCGGGCGGCGGCGAGGAGGACGAGATCGGTGTCGCCGGGCGCGGCGGGGGCGAGGTCTTGCGCGCGGCGCACGCTGAAGTAGTCTGGGCGGAACCCCCCCTGCTGCAGGCCGAACAGCGCATCATTTTCAATGGCGTGAAAGTCGCGCGTGCCTTGTTCGATGCGCGCCTTGGCATGCAGCAGGGCTTGATAGAGCCGTGGCGCGCGCCGGCGCTCGTCCGGGGTCAGGTACTGATTGCGCGAGCTCATGGCCAGGCCGTCGGCCTCGCGCACGGTAGGCAGGCCGATGACCTCGATGGGCAGGGCGAGATCGCTCACCATGCGGCGGATGATGAGCAGTTGCTGGTAGTCCTTTTCGCCGAACAGGGCGAGATCGGGCTGCACCATGTTGAACAGCTTGTTGACCACGGTGGCGACGCCGCAGAAATGGCCGGGCCGGGAGGCCCCGCACAGAATATCTGATAGCCCCGGCCCCTCAATCTTGGTCATGGCCTGCATGCCCTGCGGGTAAATTTCGGCCATGTCTGGAAAAAACAGGATGTCGGTGTTATTTTCTTCTAAAATGCCGCTATCTTCTTCAAATGTGCGAGGATAACTGGCGTAGTCTTCACCCTCTGTAAACTGGAGCGGGTTGACAAAAATGCTCACGACCACGCACGGCGCGCGTTGTTTGGCCTCTTTTACCAGGCTGAGGTGTCCTGCATGGAGGTTGCCCATGGTGGGCACGAAGGCGACGCGCTCACTCCGCGCTCGCCGGGTGGCCAGCTCCGCGCGCAGGGAGGCGGTGGTTTTTATGACACGCATTATTGGAAGCGGTGTTCGGCGGCGGGGAAGGCGCCGGTTTTTACCGCCTTGACGTAGGCGCGCACGGCGCTTTCGATATTATGCTCACCTTGCAGGAAGTTTTTGGAGAATTTGGGCGGTTCTTGAATCAGGCCGAGTACGTCGTACAGCACCAACACCTGACCGTCGCAGTCCGCGCCCGCGCCGATGCCGATGACGGGGATGGTCAGGCTTTGGGTGATCTGTTGCGCCAGCGCCGCGGGCACGCATTCCAGCACCAGCAGGCCCGCACCAGCCTGTTCCAGCGCGCGCGCGTCGTTTAATAATGTTTGTGCGCTGCTGTCGTCGCGTCCTTGCACGCGATAACCGCCGAGCTGGTGCACCGATTGCGGTAGCAGGCCAAGATGCGCGCACACCGGAATGCCGCGTGCGGTCAGCTCGCGCACTGTTTCGAGGAGCCACGCCCCGCCTTCCAGCTTCACCATGTGCGCGCCGCCTTCCTGCATCAGGCGCGCGGCGTTGCCGGTGGCCTGCGCCGTGCTGGCGTAGCTCATGAAGGGCAGGTCGGCGACGATGAAGGCGCGCCGGCTGCCGCGCCGCACGCAGCGCGCGTGGTAGATCATGTCGGCGAGCGTCACCGGCAGGGTGCTGTCGTGACCCTGCACCACCATGCCGAGCGAGTCGCCCACCATCAATAATTCCACGCCCGCCTGCTCCAGCAGCGCGGCAAAGCTGGCGTCATAGGCGGTGAGGCAGGCGATCTTTTCGGCGCGGCGCTTCATCTCGCGCAGCGTGGTGAGGGTGATGGGGCTCATACCGCGAGGGAGAGCGGGTTGAAGTAATGCCGCCCGCTCTTGATCTTCCGCACCTGTTCCAGCAGCAGTTGATAGTCGCGCTCGTTGTTGATCGGGTCTATCTCGGCGGCGTTCACGATCAGCAGCGGGGCCTGGTCATAATGATAAAAGAAGTCGGTGTAGGCGCTGGCCAGGCGTTGCAAATAAGATGACTCGATGAGCCGCTCGTAGGCCACGCCGCGCCGCCCGATGCGCGTGAGCAGGGTTTCCAGCGGCGCTTGCAGGTAGATGACCAGATCGGGCGGCGGCAGATCGAGGTTCATGCGCGCGCGCACCTGGTCGTAGAGGCGCAGTTCCTCATCGTCCAGGGTGAGTTGCGCGAACAGGCGGTCTTTGTCCATGCAGAAGTCCGCCACGCGCAAGGGTTTGAACAAATCCGCCTGGCGCAGTTCTTCAAGCTGACGCGCGCGCTGAAACAGAAAATGCAGTTGCGTGGGCAGCGCCGCCTGACGCGGGTTGTGATAGAAGCGCTCCAGGAAGGGGTTGACCTCGGCATTCTCCAGCACCGCCGTGCCGTGCAGGGTTTCGGCCAGGCGTTTGGCGAGGCTGGTCTTGCCTACGCCTATCGGCCCCTCGACCACGATGTAGCCGTGGCGCTTGATGAGTGTGTCGTTGCTCATGAGTCGCTCAGGCGCGTGAGTCCGTGGGCGGGGCAGTGCCGGATAAGTTTACGCAACGCGCCATGTCCGGGAATGAACAGCTCCGGCGCGATCTCATACAGCGGGTAGAGCACGAAATTGCGTTCGTGCAGGCGCGGGTGCGGCAGGCTTAAGGTATCGTCCGTGCATTGCGTCTCACCCAACAGCAATAAATCCAGGTCCAAGGTGCGCGGCCCCCAGCGCTCCCCTGTGCGTATTCTCCCATGACTGGTTTCGATAGCCAACAGTTGCGTGAGCAGTTGTTTGGGGGCTAGCGCCGTGTCCAGCGCGGCCACCGCATTGATGTAATCCGGCTGCGCCACCGGGCCGTGCGGGGCGCTGCGGTAGAGCGCGGAGTGGGTCAGCGGATGTACGGCCAAATCCTGTAATTCGGCCAGCGCCGTTTTGATGTGGCGCAGCGGGTCATCGAGGTTGCCGCCCAGGGCGACGTAGGCGCGTGCAATCATCGCCGGAATGATCGTCAGGATGGATTTTGTGGCGCGGGTTTCTTGCGCCGGCGGCGGCGTTTTTTGCCGGGCGCGGGCGCGGCGCCCCCTTCGGCGGGAATCGGGGCGCGCTTGAGCAGGGTCTGCTGTTCGGTGGGATTGGCGGTTTGCAAATTAGTCCACCAGTCGCATAAGTTTTGCTCCACTTCGCCAGCCGCGCCGCGCAGCAGCAGGAAATCATAGGCGGCGCGGAAGCGTGGGTGGGTGAGCAGGCGCAACGGGCGCTTGCCGTTTTGCTGCCGGAAACGCGGCTGCATGAGCCAGATCTCGCGCATCGGGGTGCTGAAGCGGCGCGGCAGGGAGATGCGGCTCAACTGGCGCGCCACTACCAGCTCTGCGGCCAGTTGCAGGGCCTCGATCTCCTGCATACCCTCTTGCTGCTTTTGCTGCGCCAGGCGGCGCGCCGGTTCCCACAGCAGCGCGGCGAACAGAAACGCCGGGGTGACGGGTTTGTTTTCCGCGATGCGCGCGTCGGTGTTCCCCAGTGCCTTGATGAGCAGCGTCTTGGGGAAACCTTCCGCTTCCTGCTCAAGGCTGGCCTCGGTCTGCGGAAATAATTGACCGAACAAACGATAGTGGCGCAGCAGTTCGTAGGTTTGTACCGCCGCGCCCTTCATGAACAGCTTCAGCACCTCCTCGAACAGGCGCGCGGGCGGGATGTCTTCGAGTAAATGGCCGAGGCGCAGCAGCGGTTGCTCGGTGGCCGGATCAATGCGAAAGCCGAGCTTGGCGGCGAAGCGCGCGGCGCGCAGCATGCGCACCGGGTCTTCGCGCAGGCGCTGTTCCGGGTCGCCGATCAGGCGCAGCACGCCATTTTGCAAGTCCCGCATCCCGCCGCAGCAATCCACCACGGAGAAATCGCGGATGTCGTAGTAGAGCGCGTTCACGGTGAAGTCGCGCCGCCACACGTCTTCCTCCAGCGTATCGCCGTAGATGTTGTCGCGCAGCAGGCGGCCGTTTTCGCCGGCTTGCTCGCCGGCTTCCGGCGCGGCACGGAAGGTGGCGACTTCGATGATCTCCTGCCCGAAGTGGATGTGCGCGAGGCGAAAGCGGCGTCCGATCAAACGGCAGTTGCGGAACAACTGCGCCACCTGTTCCGGGCGCGCGTTGGTGACGATGTCGAAATCCTTGGGTTCGCGCCCTAGCAGCAGGTCGCGCACGCCGCCGCCCACCAGATAGGCCAGGAAGCCGCCTTCCTTGAGGCGGTACAGCACCTTCAGCGCATATTGGCTGATGAGCGTGCGCGAGATGTTATGCTCGGTGCGCGGGATGATGAGCGGCGTAGTGATGGCGTATCCTGTGGATGGTTGAACTAAACTTGAGTGCGGCGAGGTATGCCGTATAATAGCACAGCTTCATATCCAGCCTCATTCACGACTGTACGCTCCCTTCGTCTAGTGGCCTAGGACACTGCCCTCTCACGGCGGTAACAGGGGTTCGAACCCCCTAGGGAGCACCATCATGCGCGCCGCCAATATAGGCTGCTTACCAGTATTAAGGCGATGAGCAAGAACAGCAGCGCCGGGAAGGCCGCGCTGAACAGCGGGCTCAAGTTGTACGCGAGGCTGGCGTTGCTGAATATCTGGTTGAACAGGTGAAACCCCACGCCCATCAAGCTGCCCGCCAGGACGCGCGTGCCGGCGCCGACCGAGCGCAATACGCCGAATACAAAAGGGATGGCGATAAACACCATGACGCCGGTGACCAGTGGCAGAAACACTTTGTTCCAGAAGGCCAGCTCATAGCGCTGCGAGTTTTGCCGGTTTTCGCGCAGATAGCGGATGTATTTGTACAGGCCCCAACTGGACAGATTCTCCGGTTTCACGGACAACGCGCTCATCATCTCCGGTATCAGCGGCGACGCCCATCCCGCGCGCTCGGTCTGGCGCGTGGTCACGCCCTGTTCGCTGACGTAGCTTTGCTGAACGTTCTCCAGCACCCACTGATCTTTTTCGTAATGGGCCTGCGCGGCGTGCGTGGCCACGCGCAGGCGGCGCTGGTCATCGAATTCATAAATGAATACGTCGCGCAGTTGTCCGCCGGGCAGAATCGCGCGGATGTTGATGAAGCTTGAACCATCGCGCGTCCAGAAACCGTGCTGGGTTTTGAGCGTGATCTGCGCCGACTGCGCCGTGGCGCGGCTCGCCTGGGCGTATTGTTCCGCGGGCGGGGCGATCCATTCGCCGATCAACAGCACCGCCAGCATCATCCATAGCGCGACCTTCATCACCGAGCCGATGAGGCGCAGCAACGATACGCCCGCGCTGCGCATCGCCACCAGTTCATTGTTGGAGGCCAGCATGCCAAACCCCATGATACTGCCGAGCAGCGCGGCAAGGGGAAATAGTTCATAGATGCGGCGCGGCTGGATGAGCAGCACGTATTGCAGGATTTGCGCCACGCCGTAATTGCCCGTGCCAAGGTCCGCGAGTTCGTCCACCAGTTCCACGAAGAAAAACAGCGCAAGCAAGGTAAGCATGGCGAGCAGGCTGGCCGAGGCTACCGTGCGCGCGATATAGCGATCCAGAATACGCATCAGCCCGTTTCTCTCATGATGAGGCGGCGCAAAAGCAACAGCTTGCGCGGTATGATCTCGAACAGCGCCAGCAGCGCAATGACCAGCAGCAGCGCGCCGTGTACCCACCACAGGCCCACCCAGGGCGGTATCAGGTCACGTTCCAGCCAGGCGCGCGAGATGCCGAGCAGATTGCTGTAAATGAGATAGATCAGTATGGCGAGCAACACCTTGGCGTATTTGCCCTGGCGCGGCGTGGCGCGAGCGAGCTGCACCGCCAGCGCGGCGAGCAGGACGACCGACAGCGGCATGGAGAAGCGCCATTGCAGTTCGGCGGCGGCGCCACGCTCGGTCGAGGTGAGCAGGGCGCGGCTGCCTTGCGCCGCATGCTGGTGGCGGATTGCACCGGGTTCGGCCTCATTGATACGCACCGCGTAGCGCGCGTACCGCACTACTTTATATTCCACGCTGCCCGGCGTTCCTTCATAACGCTGGCCGTTTTCCAATACGATGAATCGGTCACCGCTTTCCTGGTCCACCGTTTGCATAGCCCGTTCGGCGGACACAATGCCCAGTTTGCCTTGTTCACGGCTCTGGACGAACACGTTGCTCATGCTGAGCCGGTCGGGGGCGATGTGCTCCACATAGATGACGCGGTCGCCGCGGCGCGATTCCTTGAAGCGCCCCGGTGTGAGTCCGGTGATTTCGGATGCGGCCTGCGCGCGCGCCTTCAGCTCATCGCTTTTGGTGATCGCCCAGGGAGAGACATAAAGCGATAGCAACGAAACCAGCAGCGCCACGCCGAAGGAGAGCTTGAGAATGGGGGAAAGAATGCGTAGCGGGCCCACGCCGCACGCGGCCAGCACGGTCATTTCGCTGTCCTTGTACAAGCGCCCCAGCGCCAGCATGACGGCGATATAAAAGGTGAGCGGCAGCAGAATCACCAGCACGCTCAGGAATTTCAGGGTGATGAGGGTGAGGATCAGCTCGCTGGGAATTTTTCCGGCGGCGGCATCGGCCAGAAAACGCACGAAGCGGTCGCTCAGGAAGATCAGCAACACCACCGGCGTCACCCCCAGTAGCGCGTAAAATACTTCCTTGGTGAGATAACGGTCCAGGATGTTCAAGGGTATGCCCGATTTGCCCGCGATAGCTGCAAAAAACGCGCGATTTCGAGTAGACTAGCCCGTTGCGCTGTGCGAGTTTTCAGTTGAGTCAAAGCCGGTTTGCCGGTTTAATCATAGGGAATAACCATGAAGTTTACTATACAGAGTGGCGCCGCGGAAAAACAGCGTTGCGAGTGCGCGGTGGTGGGGGTGTTTGAGGGCGGACAGTTGTCCGCCGCCGCACAGGGCCTGGATCGCGCGAGCAAGGGCTTTATCAGTGCGCTGCTGAAGCGCGGTGATTTCAGCGCCAAGGCGGGGGAGACGCTGTTGCTGCACGCGCTGGCGCAGGCGCCCGCACCACGCGTTGTGCTGGTTGGGTGCGGCAAACGCGATGAATTCAAGGACGCCCAATACCGCAAGGCCGTCGCCGCGGCGGTCAAGGCCGCGCGCGCCGGCGGTGCGAAGGACGCCGTGATTTATCTCACCGAGATGGAGATCGCCGGACGCGACAGCCGCTGGAACCTGCGCCAGGCGGCGCTTGCGGCCAATGACGCCCTGTACCGCTTCGATCAACTCAAGAGCGAAAAGAATAATGCGCGCAAGCTGGCCAAAGTCGTTTTTAACATCGCCAGCCGCGCGCTCAAATCCGCGCAACAAGGATTACGCGAGGGTCTCGCCGTCGCTGACGGCGTCAAGCTCGCCAAAGACCTGGGCAACCTGCCCAGCAATGTGTGCACCCCATCTTATCTCGCCGCCCAGGCCCGGGGCTTGCAAAAACAATACGCCAAGCTCAAGGTCACGGTGCTGGAAGCGCGCGACATGGAACGTCTCGGCATGGGCGCGCTGCTCGCGGTCGCGCGCGGTGCGCGCGAGCCGGCCAAGCTCATCACCCTGGAGTATCGCGGTGGCGCTAAAGCCGGCAAGCCGGTGGTACTGGTCGGCAAGGGTGTCACCTTTGATACCGGCGGCATCTCCATCAAGTCCGCCGCCAACATGGATGAAATGAAGTACGACATGTCCGGCGCGGGCAGCGTGCTCGGCACGCTCGCGGCCTGTGCGGCGTTGAAGCTGCCGCTCAACGTGGTGGGCGTGATTCCGGCTACGGAAAACATGCCGGGTAGTAACGCGGTGAAGCCGGGCGACATCGTGACCAGCCTGTCCGGCCAGACCATCGAGATACTCAACACCGACGCCGAAGGGCGTTTGATCCTGTGCGACGCGCTCACCTACAGCGAGCGCTTCAAGCCGGAGGTGGTGATAGACATCGCCACGCTCACCGGCGCATGCGTGGTCGCGCTCGGCAAACATCCGAGCGGCCTGCTTGGCAACGATGAGCCGCTGGCGGCGGCATTGCAGAGCGCGGGGGAAGAGAGCGGCGACCGCGTGTGGCGGTTGCCGTTGTGGGACGAATATCAGGAACAGTTAAAGAGCAACTTCGCCGACATGAGCAACGTGGGCGGACGCGAGGCGGGGACGATTTCCGCGGCGTGTTTCCTGTGGCGCTTCACCAAAAAATTCCGCTGGGCGCATCTGGACATCGCGGGCACGGCTTATCAAACCGGCAACAACAAGGGCTCCACCGGCCGCCCGGTGCCGTTGTTGACCCAATACTTGATTAATCGTTGTGCTAAAAAATAGAGAAAAGATACAAGGGGAAAGAGAAAAGAGGATGGCCAATGCATGAGATATTGCGGGTGAATACCAACGCCTTTAACTTTTCTCTTGTCACTTTTCTCTTTTCTCTATTTTTATGATGCGCGTTGACTTCTACATCCTGTCCGAGCCGGATAAGCTGGGTTTTGTCTGCCGTCTGGCGGAAAAAACATTTCATCTCGGCCATCAGATTTATGTGCATGCGGAATCAGAGGAGCAGGCCGGAAAGCTCGATGATTTGATGTGGACCTTCAAGCAGGGCAGCTTTGTACCGCATGCCTTGTGCAGCGCCGAATCCGCGCTGGAGTTTCCCATCCTGATCGGCCACCAGGAACCGCCCGCGCCGCGCGCGGTGCTGGTGAATTTGCGCGCTGAATTACCGGGCTTCTTCGCCCGGTTTGAGCGCGTCGCGGAAATCGTGGCGCCGGATGAGGCGAGCAGACAGGCCGGGCGCGAACGCTTCCGGCTCTATCGTGAACAGGGCTGCACGCTCGAAACACACACCATTTCCGCCTGACCCATGGAAAAAACCTATAACCCGCACGCCATCGAACGGCGCTGGTATGAAACGTGGGAAAAGAATAATTATTTTTCTCCCCAAGGCAGTGGCGCACCGTACTGCATCATGATTCCGCCGCCCAACGTCACCGGCACGCTGCACATGGGGCACGCCTTTCAAGACACCCTGATGGATGCGCTGACTCGTTATCACCGCATGCAGGGCGATAACACATTGTGGCAGGCGGGTACCGATCACGCGGGGATCGCGACGCAAATGGTGGTGGAGCGCCAACTCGCCGCGCAGGGCAAGACGCGGCATGATCTGGGGCGCGACAAATTCGTTGACGAGGTGTGGAAATGGAAAGCCGAATCGGGCGGCCACATCACGCGCCAGTTGCGGCGCATGGGCGCGTCGGTGGACTGGTCGCGCGAGCGTTTCACGCTGGATGAGGGTTTATCGAAAGCAGTCACCGAAGTCTTCGTGCGTCTCTACGAAGAAGGGCTTATCTATCGTGGCAAACGCCTGGTCAACTGGGACCCGGTGCTGCACACCGCGGTGTCCGACCTCGAAGTGGTCGCCCAGGAAGAGGACGGCTTTCTCTGGCACATACGCTATCCGCTCGAGGACGACAGCGGATTTTTAACCGTCGCCACCACACGCCCGGAAACGATGCTGGGCGATGCCGCTGTTGCGGTACATCCCGATGACGAGCGCTATAAAAAACTCATCGGCAAGAAAGTCCGGCTACCGTTGACGGGACGCGAGATACCCATCATCGCCGACGACTATGTAGACCCGGCGTTCGGCTCCGGCTGTGTGAAGATCACCCCGGCGCATGACTTTAATGATTATGAAGTGGGCAAGCGACATAACCTTCCGATCATCAATATCTTCACACCCGATGCGTGCATCCTGCTGCCGGACTCCAAGTACAATTTCCTGGATCGCTACGAGGCGCGCAAACAGATTGTTGCGGATTTAGAAACCTTGAATCTCATCGCCGAGATCAAACCGCACAAACTCACGGTGCCGCGCGGCGACCGCACGCACGCGGTGATCGAGCCGTATCTCACCGATCAGTGGTACGTGAAGGTCGCGCCACTCGCCGCCGAAGCGATAAAAGCAGTCGAAGACGGACGCATAAAATTTGTGCCGGAAAACTGGAGCAAGACCTATTTTGAATGGATGCGCAACATCAAGGACTGGTGCATCTCGCGCCAGATCTGGTGGGGTCATCGCATTCCCGCGTGGTACGACGAGGCGGGAAATATTTACGTGGCAAGAAGTCTTGAAGAGGCGCAGAGGCAGGCCAAGGGCAAACCGCTGAAACAGGACGAAGACGTGCTCGACACCTGGTTCTCCTCCGCGCTATGGCCGTTTTCCACGCTAGGCTGGCCGGATAAAACGCCGGAGCTGAAAACCTTTTACCCCACCAGCGTGCTGGTCACCGGCTTCGACATCATCTTCTTCTGGGTCGCGCGCATGATTATGATGGGTTTGAAATTCATGGGCGAGGTGCCGTTCCGTGAGGTGTACATCCACGGTCTGGTGCGCGACGCGGAAGGGCAGAAGATGTCCAAGTCCAAGGGCAACGTGCTCGACCCGATTGATCTCATTGACGGCATCGGACTGGAAAAGTTGGTCGCCAAGCGCACCACCGGCCTGATGCAGCCGGAGATGGCGAAGAGCATCGAAAAGATGACGCGCAAACAATTCCCGGACGGCATACCTGCCTACGGCACCGACGCGCTGCGCTTCACCTTCGCCTCGCTCGCCACGCAGGGGCGCGACATCAAGTTCGACACCGGACGCATCGAGGGTTACCGCAACTTCTGCAATAAATTGTGGAACGCCGCGCGCTATGTGTTGATGAATACGGAAGGACAGGACTGCGACGTACACGAACGTGCTAGTGTCGCGGGAGGCACGACTCCAGGGATGGAGGAGGTAGAATCGCGTCGGGAACAGCGATCGAGGATGCCGGGAGCGACCGGGCAAAAACGCGGCGAAGTGAAGCTCACGCTCGCCGACCGCTGGATTATTTCGCGCCTGCAAACGACCGAGCGGGCGGTGACCGAGGCCGTCGCCGCGTATCGCTTTGATCTCGCCGCGCAGGCGATTTATGAATTCACCTGGAATGAATACTGCGACTGGTATCTGGAGCTTTGCAAGCTGGTGCTTACCGCTCAAGAGCCGGACGAAGCCTTGCAGCGCGGAACGCGCCGCACCCTGGTGCGTGTATTAGAGACGTTGTTGCGTCTGGCCCATCCCGTCATGCCGTTTATTACCGAGGAAATCTGGCAACGCGTCGCGCCACTGGCGGGCAAGGAGGGCGCGAGCATCATGCTGCAGCCGTATCCCGTACCGCAACCGGAAAAGATAGATCAGGCGGCCATCGGTGAGATGGGCTGGGTGCAGTCTTTCATTCTGGGTGTGCGCACGATACGCAGCACGATGAACATTGCGCCGGGTAAACCGCTGCCGGTGCTGCTGCAAAACGGCTCAGCGCAGGATCATGACTATTTGCAAAACAATCATGCCTTCCTTAAGAGTTTGGCGCGGCTGGAGTCCATTACCTGGCTCACTGAAAAAGATCAAGCGCCGGAGGCCGCGACGGCCTTGGTGGGGCAGATGAAGCTGCTCGTCCCCATGGCTGGTCTGATAGACAAGCAGTCGGAACTCACGCGCCTGACCAAAGACATGGAAAAGCTGCGCAAGGAGCTGGAGCGCGGCGAGATGAAAATCGCCAACCCGGATTACGTAAGCCGCGCGCCGCAAGACGTGGTGGACAAAGAGCGGCGCAGGGTGGAGGAGATACGCTTATCGCTCGGCAAATTGCGCGAACAGCAGGAGCGCATTCAGGCCAGGTAGCGTGGCCGTACGCGCTTCGCCGGGTGGTTTATACTAAGAAGTATCTCTAAAGCTTGCAAAACTAGAGACAATACAAATGCGGGTAGCACAATGATGCAAACTATTGCCATTGCCGCGGGCGGCGCGCTGGGCGCGCTGTTGCGCTTCTGGATGTCCAATGGGGTCGGCGCCTGGCTGGGGCGCGACTTTCCTTATGGCACACTGGCGGTTAATGTATTGGGCTGTCTGTTGATGGGGCTGTTGTATGTGATGCTGGTGGAGCGCATGAGCCTGGGGCCGGTGTGGAAAGCGGGACTGGTGATCGGCGTGCTGGGCGGCTTCACCACCTTCTCCGCCTTCTCCATGGAAACATTTAGCCTGATTGAAGAGGGCGCTTTGCTTAAGGCGTTGCTCAATATCGCCGCGAGCGTCGTCGCCAGTCTGGGCGCGACCTGGGTCGGCGTCATTGCCGGGAGACAGATATGAACAGTCTTGAGGTCACCCTGTGGCGGGTTTATCTGCCCCATGATGAGGCGCAAGATTAACCGCCATGCTCGATCCGCGCTTGATAAGAAACGAACTGGAAGCCACGGCGCAGCGCCTGGCGGCGCGCGGGTTTACGCTCGACGTGCGGCAACTTGCCGCGCTTGAAGCCGAACGCAAACAGGTTCAGGTTGAAGCGGAAAAACTCCAAGCCGAGCGCAACGCCAAGTCCAAGGCCATCGGCAAGGCCAAGGCGGCGGGCGAGGACGTCGCTCCGCTCATGAGCGCAGTCGCCGATCTGGGCGACAAACTCAAACAGGCGGAAGCGCGCCTGGTTGACGTACAGCAAAAATTGGATCGGGAGTTGCTCGGCGTTCCGAACCTTCCCCACGAAACTGTCCCCATCGGGAAAAGCGAGCACGACAATGTCGAAGTGCGCCGCATCGGTGATCCGAAAAAATTAGATTTTACGCCGAAGGATCACGTGGACCTTGGCGCGGCTTTAGGCATGATGGACTTCGACGCCGCCGCCAAAATCAGCGGCGCGCGCTTCGTCACCTTGAGCGGCCCGCTTGCGCGCCTGCAGCGTGCGTTGACTCAATTCATGCTGGATTTGCATACGCAAGAACACGGCTATACCGAGGTGTATGTGCCGTATCTCGTCAATGCCGACAGCCTGCGCGGCACCGGACAGTTGCCGAAATTCGAGCAGGATTTATTCGCGCTCAAGGGCGAGCAAAACTATTATCTGATTCCCACCGCCGAAGTGCCGGTGACCAATCTGGTGCGCGACGAAATTCTCGAACCCCAATCACTGCCGCGCAAATATGTCGCGCACACGCCATGCTTTCGCAGCGAGGCGGGCTCCTACGGCAAAGACACGCGCGGCATGATCCGTCAGCACCAGTTCGAAAAGGTCGAGCTGGTGCAAATCGTGCGCCCGCAAGATTCCTTTGCTGTTTTGGAGCAGCTCACCTTACATGCGGAAGAGATTTTAAAGAAGCTCGAACTGCCGTACCGCGTAGTCGCATTGTGTACCGGCGACATAGGGTTTGCCGCCGCCAAAACCTATGATCTCGAAGTCTGGCTGCCGAGCCAGAATAAATATCGTGAAATCTCCTCGTGCAGCAACTTCACCGACTTCCAGGCGCGCCGCATGCAGGCGCGCTGGCGCAACCCCGACACCGGCAAACCGGAACTGGTGCACACCCTGAACGGCTCTGGCCTTGCCGTGGGACGTACCTTGGTAGCGATCATGGAGAACTGTCAGGACAAGCAAGGATACATTCACATCCCCGCTGCATTGACGCCCTATATGGGCGGAGTGGACGTCATCAAGCCACAGTGAAGCGGACGAAGGTAGTTACGGCTAAAACGTCCCCGGGCCGAGGCGATCCGCGCCCGCCACGCTGAATACGGTTGCCCTATACTGAAGATTGCGCAACAGATAGGGTTGCATTATATTCAACCATCAGCAAGATACTGAAGGGAGAGAGAGGTGATGGTTTTTGCTAGGCTGGTGCCGCTGCGGGCGTGGGGGGCGGTGAAGTGGAAGGTGGTGGAGTGATGGTGTATTTGTCAGGAAAATTGGGGGGTGCCGAAGATTTTGCACTCAATTACTGACCCGACCGGAAAATAGTGCGCACTGTTCCCCCCCTCCTGGAGAGGGCTGGGCT
>JBCKVB010000015.1:0-29059 GCA_038924245.1 Gammaproteobacteria bacterium
TGGAAGACAAAGGTGAGCCCCCATCTCGCGGAGAGATTGATTGCATGAGGTGTCTGTTTCAAAGCCAGATACTGGGTCGCCGGATGTTGCTCCAGCTATTTACTGGCGAAGAAGCCCGGACCGGGCCCGAACTCCATCACACTTGATACATCGATGACGTGCTTGCCCAAGTATCGTTCAAGATGGGCTAGGCGCACGCGAGCAATAGCAGAGAAGAAAGCCTTGGCAACAAGCGTGCGCGGTTGACCACCATGCGCGCTGGCGAAATACCTGGCGTTGTACTCGTCCAATAACTTGTCGTTCGGCATGGGAATGGCAAAAACCATGCCGCACGATCTGCAATGGGCACGGCGCAGCCCTTTGAAGGTAGGGTGGGTACCTCGATACTCTCCGCGTACCTCGATATCAGTGCTCTCACACACTAAGCAGTGTTCAGTCATTTGATCCTGTCTCTTGGGGGTGAAGCCTAATCACCAATGATATGGCCACAAGCCGAGCGAGCCATGGAACACCGGCGACACAGACGCCACTGAAAACTCCCGTGGGTCATGTGCTGATCGCGACTTCTACTGGGTATTGGGTTGGCACGCCTCAGCTGGCGTAAGACGGGCATGCTGACGTTTACCATCAGCCATCACTTCACGCAAGACGGTTTCCACCTCACCGAGCAGGTCATCCGGCATCCGACAGTAACGTGCCTTAAAGCGCTTCAACACGCCGCCCACTGCCGGACTATCCCACCATGCATTAACATCATCCCAGATGGCCGCCACATGTCGGGCAGCCGATTCTGGCGTCTCATGAAAAATGCCAACACCCTTGAGATCTTCAAAGTAGGGAATAGCGGAATCGCGCAATTCCCAGTGGTTCGGGTTCCAGTACATGACTGTTGGCACGTTCATGGAAAACGATTCGAGATAAGTCGCTGCGTTGTAGGTGGAGATGTAGAGGCGGCTCTGTCGAATCAAGTCATTGATATTCGAGCGGCCATCATCCAGCCGCAAATCGGGAAAGCGCGCACGCCAGCGAAGAACTTGTTCCCAGCCATGAGCTTGATCCTTGAGGCGAACGGTCAAAGCACTTTGGATGCTCGGTGGAAGGTGCTCAACAAATGTACACTGATCACGAAAATATCCGAGCCATTGATGCGAGACCATTGAGCTGTAAAGATGATAACTGTAGCGGGGCAAGGTGCATGTGACCAACAGCGCCATGGGTTGTTCTTCATGCCGAACTCCCAACGGCCGTTTAGCCTTCAACTGCCCTACCGGCTTGATATGGGGGCGTGCCGGGTCTGTCCAACCCCAGCTCAGGTAACAGTCACTGATTTCCGTCTCGTGATCTTCGAGTGAAAACCAGCGCCCCACGCCATAGCCCCCCCCGTGCTGACCAATAACCAGGGGTGAACCTTCTTCGACTCGCTGCGCTGCCCATGCCTTGAACACATCATCCCGATGAGAGCTGCTCGTCCAGATTAGTTTGGGGCACTTGGGCCATGGCATACTCTCGACCTGACCAATCAGTTTCGCGTAGCCCTCCAGATAGACGCTGGGAATCTGCTGAGGGATCAACGCACGAGCACAGGCCTCGAACCGAGAAGTGCTGCCCCCCGCAACAATCCATTTCCTTTTCCCTTGATCAACGGCAACCTGAGCCGGTGACACCGAACGCCACAACTGCGGCATCTGCCCCAAGCGTCGGTGCATTCTCATCTCGTCACGAAATGGCAGATAGGTGGCCATGAGAAAAGCATCGTGGTCGCGTGTCAGCACGCTCACCGCCCGGGCATATATCGCAACAAATTTTCTCTTCACCTGCCGCTGCCAGGAAACCGACGGCGTTACCCTCGCCTGTTCTCGCCCGCCCTCTCGCACCCGCTTACTAACCGGCACCTTCGAGAATTGTTGCAAGAGGATGGCATAGATGTGATGGTTCCATTCATCTGCGACAGAAAGACGGGTGAAGTCCAATCCATCATTAGGCACCATGACTTCTTCCTGTCCCACCAGGACAATGGATCCGGACAGATCGTACTGGCTGCAAGCTTGTTGGATACATGTCCAGCGATCAAAGAGCACTTGGATAAAATAGCTCAACCATGGCCCAATCAATATTCGCCAGTAGCGAAGACTGTGGTCCACGCCATGAATCTCATTGAGTTGGATGGTCAGGTCCTGCAGCAATCGCTCATAGAAGCCCTGCAAATAGTTGTAATCGGAATGGAACTTGGTGCGGTCATCCCAGTGGTAGGGCATCACTTCGGCATCCATCCGCGACCATCTTTCCTGGCGCGAATAAAGCCTACACCACTCGCCCAGAAATAAAACAGGTCCATCGTCATGCCAGGTTTCTTCCAGCGCAGTAGTCACTAGAAAGCGTTTTACCACACCGAGCGTCCACCATCCATCACGATGTTCTGGCCATTCAAATAAGCCGATGCATCGGAGCAAAGAAACTGTACTGCCGCGCGATATTCATCGCGACTGGCCATTCGACCGAGCGGGATCAAGTAAGTAAGTCGCTGCACGAACTCTTCGCCTTGGCCATTGAAAACACCCCCCGGCGAAAGTGCGTTGGCGCGCACCCCGCGATCCGCCCAATACGTCGCCAAATAGCGCGTCAAGCCAATCAACCCCGCCTTGATGACCGAATAAGTCACCGGCTTAACCGGTTGTAGTGCCTCGCTCAGCCCCTCTTTTCTATAAAGGCGTTGATCGGGAGCAAATACGGAAAGGTCCGAGGCGATATTCAGAATTACACCGCCTTGATGGTCATGGGCCATGGCACTCCCAAATACCTGGCTGCAAAGAAATGCGCCGGTAAGGCCTACGGCAATCTGCATATCCCACTGATCCAACGGAAAGTTTTCTAAGCGAGAAGTTTCTTGCACCCCGTCGCTACCTTTTACCTTTGGATCAATTGCAGCATTGTTCACCAAAATATCTACCCGACGACCGCTGGACGTGAGTTCGTTAGCAACCGCCAGAATCGAATCGGGTCGCGACACATCCATGGTGCGGGTGATGATTCGGTTCGGATCCGCGTCACGCGATAAAGTTGCGCATGCATCGGCCAACGCCTTCTCGCAGATATCCGTGAGCACTACGGTAGCCCCGCTTTCTAGCAGCGCTGCGGCATGCTCCACGCCAAGCAGACCAGCAGCGCCGGTAATCAGCGCCGTCTTTCCGCTGAGGTCGAATTTCTCAAAAATTTTAGCTGTATTCAAAATGGGCCAACACTCATGTTTTTTTCAGGATATAGACATGGTAGTAGCATTCATTGCCGCGAATGATTTCATCGACCACATCGCTGTCCTCGTCAAGAAAATCCCACATCAGATCAATCACGGGCAATTCCTGGTAGAACCCCTGCACAGTAAAACCGCAATCCGACGCGACTTTTTCAAGACTTTGCGGCGTAAAGAAATTGATATGCGCACGGGGGTTTAGTGTCGGCGTATAAACACCGAGCAACTTACGCGCCCGACTATGTATATTGGGAATTAAAAGCAGGACATGCCCGCCACTCTCCAGATAGTCATGGCACTTCTGGAGCGTCTTGTGGGGTGAACGGCAATGTTCGAGCACGCCCCATAACGTGATGATTCCAAATTGCTGCCCAATATCGGATTCCTCAAGACTCGGCACAAGAAAAATGTTCTCCTTGCTCAAGATCGGGGAAAGCACCTCTACGAGCCCATCAAACACATCCAGCGCAAACAATTCAAATTTGGAATTTTCTTGGCAGAATCTCAAAAAACGCCCAGAGCCGCAGCCCATATCAAGGAGTCTACCCCCGTCGGCAAGCTCTTCGCTAATATGACGCATGTACTTTTCATAGACAGCAGCCCAGTACTGCTCATTGAAGCTGTGTTTTTGAACCTGCCTATTTAACTCATCAGCAATGGAGCTCTTGTAAAGGGCGGTGAGCATATCCTGCTTAAATGGATTTTTCAGGAACACATGCCCACACACATCGCATTCATCATATCGTCCACCCCATTTGACCAATAGCTGTTTCGACTTCTCCGAAAAGCACACGGGGCAATTAATCATGTCCACGACATTTGAATCTCTAATGAGACCGCCAATCTTTTCGAAAGCCTCCATTTCCTTTTCTGAGGCTTCGAAATGCTCCCTTATCAAAGGATTTTTTCGGCGTAAATCCCGGTTGTTCATCAGTATTGGCAAATCGATTTTCATTTATCCGACCTATTCCAGCGCAGCTTTGTTCTTAACCATTTACTCTTCAAAAAGCTCTCATGCTTCACTGTCCCGACGCCTGCCTGCATCTAAAATCGCATGCGCATCCATCTCTATGATACATCGATTCTCAAGCGATTCCTTCGCTGCTAGCGCCATGCGCAGACTCTGGGCACCATCGCGGATGGTCACGCATGGCTGCGTCCCCGCATCGATACAAGCCAGAAAATGCCGCATCTCATCCATAAACAACTGATTGCGCTCAAATCCAGTGAAATCCCAATGGTTCGCAATTGCGCCATCCTCACCAAAATGCGTGACTGTGAGTGCCAAAAAATCCATTTGCACTTTGCCCTTGTCACCAATCACCTTGCAGTTGCGAGTGGGGGGGCGTTGCAGGTAGTCTTGATGAATATGCACTGGCACCGTCTGGCCATCCTGGAAACATTCCAAGGAAATGCTCGCAACATCTTCGACATCGATTTCCAGACTGCTCAAATGGCCACCTGTCGCGAATACGCGCTTAGGCAAACCTAGTAACCAGAAGATATAGTCGAATTCGTGAATTTGCGAAACGATGACCCCACCCCCCAAGTCCTTTCGTGCCGCATACAGTTGCCGGTAGTCTTCATACTTGTGCCACGCCGGCATGTATTCTCCAACCTCTGCATTGACTGCGAGCACCCGACCAATCGCGCCGCCGATTACAACCTCTCGCAGGGTTTGTAAGCAGGGATGAAACCGCATTTGGTATCCCACCATGCAGGTTAGCCTTTTATTTTCGACTAACCTGATCAAATCAGAAACGCCGTCAAGCGAATGAGAAAGGGCTTTTTCAATGAAGAGGTGACATCCCTGTTCTGCGGCCTCCTCGGCGACGGCGACGTGCATACTTGTCGGGTTACAGATAAACACCGCATCCGGTTTTTGTGACAGTGCCTGAGCAAGGCTGTCGAATACCCTGATGCCGAACCGCTCGTGGAGGTCTGCGCCCTGCTCGATGTTAAGTTTGTTCGTGATTACCTGGTTTAGCTTCCGCGTCCTATAGGCAATTACCTCAAGAGATCCACCGACGATCGAATGAAGATTTCGCAAGTGGCGTTGGCCTATGCCGCCCAGCCCGACGAATAACGCCTTCATCGCCCAGCCTCGCGTTGCGGTTTTCTACCGGAACCGATGAGCATGATTTCCCGTACCCAGCGCAGCTTGCTCTTGGCGCGCAGCGGCACGAACGGCGCTAACGCTGCGCACAGATAGTTCAAGGCAGGGTAGCGCCAGACAATGGGGAGCTGTCTGAATTTCACCACCCGCACATCTTCAAAACCATGAATGAGTTGAATATCTCTCAAGGAGACTGAGGTAAACGGGGTGCGGTGCGTATAGTCATCGAAATACTTGCGGAAATTTGCTTCCCAGTCGGGCACCAGACTCAGCATCAAACCTCCCGGCTTAAGCACGCGAAATGCTTCTTTGACGTATCGCTCTGGATAATAAAAATGCTCCAGAAATGACTTTGAATAAACAATGTCAAAACTATTGTCAGGATAAGGGAGGCCATCCTTCTCAACGTCGCAAATATCGACCTGGATCTCCGGTAGAAATGACGCGGCTTCAGGAGATAGATCGTTTCCTCTTACTTCCAATCCAAGCGCCTTGAAGCATTTCAATATCTCGCCGCGCCCGCAGCCCGGCTCCAACAATATTTGGCCAGAGCGCATGCCATATTGCTGAAACAGAAGTTGTGTCAACTGACTCGGATAATCCGTATAGGGTCGGCGTTTATCGTCATAAACTACGGTCAGGTAATCGCTCAAGTTTTAACCTCCCACCCCTGATAGACGTTGCTGCTCATTCAAAAACGAAAGTAGCGGAGAGCCATATTTCTCCGCAAGATATTGTAGGTAGGCGAGGTCATCCAAAGAATCAATTTCGTGACAAAACGGCGTAATGAATCCCAACATTCTTGTTCCATGCACGCTTTCCGATGCAAGCAATTGCGACGTGCGAACAACATCCACATATCCATTCGGGTCATAGACGGGTGGAAAACTTTGTCTCGGCAAATTGTAATATTCCGGGCGCGTATCCTCCGGCCGAATTCCCCCGAAGTATCCGGTCGCATCCATTTCAAACCATTTATAGGGTGTTTTTGACGCCAGATGCGCCGAGCGCAGAGATGTGGCCTGCGGGTTTTGCTGAATCCGCTGTATAGCCTGATCTATCAGCGCGGGCTCACGCAGGGGTGTTGTCGGCCGCAAATGCACAAAATATTCCGGCGCGACGCCCTCATGCGCTATGAACCAGTGTGTCGCATGCACCAAAAATTCTCGGTCCGTCGAGGTGTCGGTCGCAAATTCAGCCGGCCTTAAGAAGGGCACTTCGGCACCATATTTTCTGGCGATCTGCGCAATCTCTTCAGAATCGGTCGAGACAATCGTACGAGAGATGGCTTTACACTGCATGGCAGCAGCGATGGAAAAAGCAACTAAGGGGTGCCCCATGAGTGGCAAAATATTCTTACCGGGGACACCTTTGGATCCGCCTCGCGCCGGGATAATGGCAACGACATCCATCACGCTTTCTTTCTATCCCTATAAGCCACCAGTCGTGGACGTACCCAATCCAGCTGCTTCCGAAAAACCGCAGCCCCCTCGTCATCGCGATACGCTTGCATAATAAATGGGCCATTGTAATCAAGCATGCTTAGCGCATCGAAAAATGCTTCGAAGTCAGTGTCTCCGGTACCCAACAACACCGACCCTCCACCCTTTTTCCGGTCTTTTATATGGATGTCGGTTATCCGGTTCCCGTAAGCTGCGAGCTCCTCTTTTGGGCTATAGCCAAGCGAAGCGCTATTTCCCGTATCGTAATTGACCGTTACTCGAGGGGATTGAAAACGCTCAAGTAACCGACAAAACACTTCTGGATTCAGGTCGGTCTCAAGAGACAGATTGACACTGTTGCTTTCAGCGAAATCAGTAACCGATTCCAAGGCGGCGACGAACCTATCCGTGTCGTCAGGGCTCCGGAGCGAAGATTCATCGACGCAGGGAATGACAATATCCCGGACCCCCAACTTTGCAGCATTGCCGATCAGGCGACGCAAGCTATCCACGCTTCGATCGGCAACAATTTTGTCTTTGCTATGCAGTGGTGCCGCCATGAAACAATCGGCACAAATACTGGCCACCGCAACTCCCGTTTTGTTCACAACGTCGCGAACTTGCGCGACACCCTCCCCGGTCATTAGCGGATTTTCGTAAATGCCCTCGTAATCGACGACGAACTCAATTAGCTCGAGGCCAAGGGAAGCGGCAACCGGAAATTCATCCTGCCAATACCCGACAGGATGGGCCTGGTAGCGATTTTTATACTTCGGAAGCAGGCGGCCTTCCATCACCCCTACCCTATTGACCGTCATTTGGCACGACTCAGTACCCACATCCGTCGTTTTTTGGCTATCAACATGCCTGCCACTCCGACATCCCTCCCCTTTCCATCACCAGTTTGACGCCGATGCGCGCAATCGACATGGACTGACGTAGATCCATCACATGGGAGTGCCGTCCGTTCAATCCGGCACTTCGACCCGAAGCTTTTTGCGCACAGCCAACTCCGCGGGGGTAAGTTCTTTTTCGCCTGTCCCTAGCAGTCCAGGCACCTTGCGCATGGTCTCGACAAAATTGCGCAGGGCATGCGTCTCAATGGATGCTGCTTGATCTGACCCATACATGGCGCGATCCATGGTGATATGACGCTCTAAGGACGTCGCACCAAGGGCAACGGCCGTTGTGCAAACCTTGATCAGCGAACTTTCGTGTCCCGAGTATCCGACCTCGCAGCCATATCGTGCCTTAAGCATAGGAATGCAACGCAGGTTAGCGTCTTCCTCGCGCATCGGGTAAGTACTGACACAATGCATAAGCTCAAAGGGGCAATTGGCATTTTGGAAGATCTTAACGACATCATCTAACTCTTCCAACGTCGCCATACCTGTTGAGAGAAAAGTTTTTTTGCCTTCCGAGGCGACCGCGCGCAATAAGGGTTTGTGCCCAAGCATGGGAGAAGCAACTTTATTGAATGGCACATCAAATTCGCGGATGAAGTACTGAGAGTCCACGTCCCAAGCAGAAGCACTCCAGGCAATGCCCTGCTCCTGACAATAGCGGGCAATTTCCTGATACTGCTCCTTGCCAAATTCGAGACCCATTTTTTGGTCGCGTTGCGTGGCCCCCCATGGACTTTCACGCGGACTATCGAGAAACACTTTCGTGTACACCTTCTCGATGGCGCGCTTCTGAAACTTAACCGCATCAAAACCTGCATCGACCGCGGCGTCAATGAGCTTCTTCGCAATATCAAGACTACCGTTATGATTGATGCCTATTTCAGCAATTAGATACAAGCTCATTGACTTCATCCTTGGATAATTGGTTAATGCTCAGCAACCGCTCAACAAAAGCGCGAACAAATCCCTCGCCTCCGCGTTGCTCTAGAACAATGTGCGCCATATCCCGCACCATCGGGTGCGCATCAATGGGCGCCACTGAAAAACCGGCATGTTGCATCAGCGGCAGATCATTCAAATCATTCCCCACGTAGATCAAACCCGCAAAAGGCTCCGGCGCTGCGGGAAACCGCTTTTTCAAATATTCCTTCATGAATCCCAGCTTATCTCCAACCCCGTGGTGGCAATCCAGCTTAAGTTTTCGCGCACGGGCCAACACCACCGGATTGGCCTCTTTGGAAATGATGAAAAACTCGGCGTTGAGCTTGCCCTGCTGCCGGAACGCGCGGACGAAGTCGAAAGCCAACCCATCGCCACGGTCACAGCGCACGCTTTCTCGGCCGTCTTGATCGACCCACACTTTGTTATCAGTGAACACGCCATCGAAGTCGAACGCGACCGTGTGGATGGTCTCCAAGGATGGAAATGGTTTAGGCAAGGCCCAGTTCCTGCTCGATAAGCTCACAAAGAATATGGCCGATGAGGATATGCGCCTCCTGGATTCGGGCAGTCGAATTGGATGGAACCACCAACGCCATAGTCAGCCATCTCCTTCGCAGGCCCGCCGTCCTTGCCCAGCAGGGCAACCGCAGCCATCCCAATAGATTTTGCGGCTTTGAAAGCACGTAAGACATTCTCGCTATTGCCGGAAGTTGATATCCCAATGAGCACATCCGCAGGGCGGCCTAGCGCCTCCACTTGGCGTGCAAAAATATCGGCATAGCTGTAGTCATTCGCCACACAGGTCAGAACGGAAGCGTCAGTCGATAACGCGATGGAACGCAAAGCGCGCCGGTCCTTTTTGAACCGGCCAACAAATTCCGCTGCCAGATGCTGGCTGTCGGCCGCGCTGCCGCCATTGCCGCACCAGAAAATCGTACCGCCCTTGGCCAAGGACTGTACCAATACGGCAGCGATCTGCCGAATGGATTCGCCGAGCGTCTCCTGGACCAATCCAATCGTCTGGATATGCTCAGTAATACTATTATGAACGATATCGTCGTCAGTTGTCATAATTTGCGCCAAATATAATTAACGATGTAATCATAATTTCACAACGATAGAGTTTCCGTTCGGAAAGTGAAGCAGGGATTCTGGCTTATCCTCAAAAAATTCGTCAACGGTCTTTCTAAGTTCAGGATAATTCCATCCGTAATCGTCGAAATAGATAATGCCTCCGGATACTACTTTGTCATAGAGTTTTTCGAGCGCAGCGCGCTCAGCAATGCTCCCGTTCATATCAATCCCGAGATAAGCAATCTTATCGATTTTTACTGCCTCAAGCACTTCCGGCACCAGCCCCCGAAATAGGGATACATTCTGGTATTTCGTAAAACGTTCTTGAACGAGTTTGTATATATCTTCTTGGTAAGACTCTTTTTGATGAGAGCCGGGCATATTCCCCCAACTATCAAACAAATAAAAACGATGATCCAATCGTTCAAAGTCCACATACTCACAGATACTTTTGCTAAGGATGCCGTACCAAACACCACACTCAACAAAATCACCGTCCAGCTTTAGTGCTTGAGTTGCAGCCCAGGTACAAATGTGCGCCCTCCAAGAGATGTCTTGGTTTCTTAGTATATTGCTCACGGATGGAGGAATCCCATCAAACGCCGAGTTATATGACTTTAGAAATTTCTCATTATGCAAAAAACCAACAAAGTGACGTGTCGCGAGGCCATCCCCATAATATGAAGCCTGTGCTCGAGCAATGAATTGATCCCTATCACTTGCCACTTCTTTGGCTAGACAAACAGTCGCTTGTATTGCTCGCGCTGGAAGGCGGCGGAGTCGACGAAACACTCGGACAAGGCTGACTAGTAACCAATATTTTTTTAGTGTCGCCTTAAGGGTTGGGTTGGGTTGGGTTGGGTTGGGCTCATGTTTTGTTTCCTCTAAAGAAGAGCTAGTGGTAACCGGCCATTTCGTTGTAAATGGCATAATGGCGAAGTTGCTCGCCGATCGTACAAAACAGGCGGTCATCTCGAGTAAGAAATGCTTCCGTCTGTTTGTACAATCCTGGCTTGAATTCTTTATCCAGTCGATCATCCAACTCGACGCTGCTCACCTTGACCGACCTTGACTCAATCACCTGCAGTTGCTCCATGGGCCGGAAAATATAGCGGCGCTTGCGCGTAAGAACCTCCACGCCCCATCGCCCCGGGGCTTCCCAGTCGGCGTGGTAACTGAAGAATATGCCTTGTTCGGTAATACCCGCGCCACAGAATCTGGCGGCAGAAGGATGCCAACTCAGCGCACCGCCATGCCAAGCGCGCCAATCTTTTGGTGATCCACAAAGATGAATTGCCAAATCAACGACGTGCGAAGAATTGGACAACAGCCAGGACTCCTTGACCCCGGGGGCTAGATTGAGCGGAATGATCGAATGCGGCCACTCGGTAAACTCGAAGGTACAACTGATAGGGCCGCCATCTGCGGCGATCAGTTCTCTCGCTGCAGAAGTCGATGCATAAAAGCGTCGATTGTAGGCAATCATGACATCAGCCTTATGCTTAGCCGCTGTCTGCTGCACCGCCAAAACTTCCATCGTATTCAGACCGCCTGGTTTTTCCAACAGGATGCGGCGCGTGCCGGCCTCAATCAAACTAATGGCGACACTGGCTAACTGTTCGACACCAACGGTGACAATCGCCTGCTCGGGAGCGGCGGACGCGGCGAGCGCACCCCTCAACCCACCCTGACGGACAACGCGGCCAGTTGCAGCTTCAAACCTGGCTGCGGAGGCCGCACCACGCCCTATCACTTCATAGTCTCGCCCGATCGTGTTCAGGATCTTGGCATAGCCCCGGGCCATTTGTCCGGCGCCAATTAACCAAATACTCATTGTTTATTTTTCACTATTTCAAGTTATCGGAACAAAGGTTGCGTCGCTATGACCTGCTCGCTTCCAGTGCTCCAGCATGCCGTTGATAAAAACGCGGTGAAGGCTGGCCGACTCCGCCAGTGTTGGCAGAGCACAACGGCCGCTCTCGAGAATCGATTCCACCAAGACGCTACTCAGTTCGCTCTGATAGGGAATGCGGCCCGGGATTTCGATCCCATCAGCGCGTCGGGCCCAGCCTTCTATCTCATTGATCTGCCATGACTGACGACCATCACTTGCCGCCATGGAATAAAAAACCTCGCCCGCTCCAGCGCTCAGCAGCGCCTGGGAACCTCCAGAGAACCGGGCTTCTAGCATTCCAAACACTTCCCAGTTACCCGGACGTTTACCCTCAAACCAGTGCGGGTTAAGGCGGTCTGTATGAATTTCCTGAAGCGTTTCGCCAGTCCACCACGCAAGCAAATCAAGAAAATGAACAGCGTTGCAGGCCAACCCCCATAACCCGCCATCAATTTTTAATGTCATGGGATGATTGAGTCCAAGCTGCGACTTAATCTGCTTATGCCAAGAAAACATTCTCCGCGGCGTGTTAACCCATGCATTAGAACTTTTCCCGATGTGTACCACGATTTCATCAAGACCTATTTCACTCTGAGCCAACATCTTCTCGAGCACCCAATACCGCACAGTAGAGTGGCTGGCGATTTCGCCGACAACCTGAGGACGAACATGAGCGGTTGTCGCCACGATGGCAATGTCCAATTGTCGGGGTAGCGAATCAAACGTCGTACCAAATGACGCCTCATGGCGGGATTCCGGGCCTAGGACTTCACTCCAACGCTGCCTTGCCCGGTCGAGCGATTCTTCAGATACATCCTGAACATATATCTTCAAAGGTACCCGACACTTTACCAATCCTTGAAGATAGCGCGACCCCAGTTGACCCGCTCCGGAAATAAGAATAGCAGCAGTGCCAAGCTTCATAATTTCGATATGCTTGCGCCCCAAGATGATTGGCTAATGCCGGACATCCCTAACTTTGACGCGCCCTATAAAACTCGGAAAGAAGAGTCTCAATTTCTGACAGCTCTGCGGCCAGCTTTTCATTTAGCCTGAACGCCCCGGTAGCTTCTGCCCGCATCAAATCGCTGAGGCCACCCAAGTTTCCCTGGTTTCCCCTGTTCAGCAGTCTAGAAAGTCCCGCTTTCACGTTGCGCGCCCGCTTTTCCGGTAGCACGCTTTCTAACACTCTTGTTGCCATCGCTTTTAAGCCAACGCTGAAAGCGGCCACTCTCGACATGGAAGCTTTCTGGATATGCTCACGTTTATCCAGAAACTCCATGAATACCTCCACAGACTCCAAAATCATTTTTCTCGCTTCCAGATCACCGATTTGATTCGTGTTCATGGCCTCGTTGGCAAGTATCTCCACAAATCTTTCGCGCTCCGATTTAAACTTTGGCGACAGCCACCAATCGCGGAATAGGAGTTTGCGGTTAAACCCTTTGGTGCTTACTGGCGCATTCTCATGCGACCGCATCCAATAGACTTCGTCTACTGTTGTGAGCTTACCCCATATATAAGTTGAAAGTGCTTGCTGCATTTCGCCTGCATAGGGTGATGACCAATCTTGTATGTGCCCCAAGGACTTACCCCAAACCGGCGCCCTAAGCACGGCGTAGCAAGTTGCTGCATTGTAGTTCGCCATTGCCGACAGCAATCTCTCCCGCATATCGTCCTGCACCATCTCATACTTCCAATGTGGGTAGCCTTGTCCATACGTGCATACCGTTCCATTTTTTGAAAGGTAGAACCCTAAAGATTGACCGATGCATGCGACTAACTCAGGGTCGCTCTCAAGTTTTGATATCGCCCGAGATAAACCATCTTTGAGGAGAAATTCATCGTCCCCAAGAAACACAGCATAGGGGGTATCGATATGACTGGCTGCAAGTGCGAGACGCGTTGTCAAACTTTTAGGGTAGTGCAGATATTTTATATTGGGCTGCGTCGAAAGCGTTTCCTGCGCATACTTGCTAAGCGGCTGGGCCGAGCCATCTACTATAACCAATTTCGCAGCATCATTACCCCAATACACCGTTTGCCTGAGAAGAAACTCCTGCCTTTCATAACTAAGGATCACTACAGTAAGTTTCGCGCGCGGCCCGGGCCTGGCAGGTTGTTTTGCCGTGCCATCTCTTAAGGACCGCGAGCACCACTCTTCTAGTTTGGATACACTCACTGGGTCTTGGTCTTTATATATTTGTTTAGATTAAAATCGTGGCTAGCGAAGAATAAGCCTCTGCTGAAAATGGGGCTCAAGTTCGTCTCAAATAGCCGTCTGGGGCAACAGTAATAAGCAGCTTGTTCTCGATTGACTTATCAATTTCAAAGTTGAGCGGCACCCCATCGCCTGCTTTGCGCCCCTCATCCTTCAAGCGGCGCAGATATTCCCACACTGCTGTTTTAGGATTATTGCCCTTGCCCCAAGGACGATCCGGGAACATATCTTCAGGCATATCTTCAATCACTGCATCAAACACGCAGCAGTAACTGCCCTTACTGGTGAGCGGTGCGTAGGCTTCGAGTTCGGCCAAAACGTGCTCATGCGTGTGGTTTGAATCGAGGCAGACGAGTACCCGCTCGTAGCCTTTGGCGATTTCGTGTACCTGCGCGATGACCTCCGGGGCTATGGATGAGCCTTGAATCATGTCTATGCGATGCGACATCGGATGTGCCTCTATTGCCACGCGATTATGGGGACGAATATCAATGTCCAACCCCAGCACGCGCCGATGCGTAGCCTTCGGATCAAGTGTTTTACCAGACTCAACCGCCTCACAATAATCCAGCATCGCCAACATTGAAGCACTCATAATTAGCGACCCGCCATGGGCGATACCGGTTTCGATGATGAGGTCAGGCTTGGTCTGCCAGATTAATTCTTGCATCGCGATCATGTCGATGGGAGTCTGGATGATTGGGCGGCCCATCCATGAGAAGTTATACATATACTTTTGCTCGAATGCCCGGCGCAGCCACTCATTTGACATCTTCTTCCACACCGTATCCAGCGCATAGCCGGAAATATTGTGGGCGCATTCAGACTCGAAAGCGGCAACGGGATCGCTGATTTTGATATTCATGTTGTCTTATTGCCCCGCACAGAAATTCCAGACCGGGAAAGAAGGTCTTCAAGATCGGAGACCATGGGTGTCGGTGAAAAAGAAAACTCTTGAACAATTCGGGAAATATCGATTCGTGGAAACACGCGGTCTTGTGCGCCGTCCATGAAGCGGATTGGTCTGCCGGTCAAATCGCCGAGACGTTTAGCCAGCTCGCAGTGGGACAGCAGATCCCCGCTCGCCACGTTATAGATTTGTTCCCGACCACTAACGGTAATTGCTTTCAGCAACGGCAATATGGCAGAAAGCGCGACATAATCTTTCGACGATCTTGGCGACTCGCGGATCAGCACCTTCTCTTTGCTCTTCAGTTCCTCTAATACCGCACCGAGAAAGGTTTTCTTGCTTTGTCCGGCGCCGTATACGTTGGACAGTCGCGCGATCCTTGTTCGCGGCAGGGCAAGGCATAGCGCCTCGCCCAGTAATTTACTGATGTCGTACAGGCTGTCGGCGCTGGGCGTAAGCGAAATCGGATCGTCTTCGCGGCAAAGAGCTCGCCCGGAGCCGGTCCCGTAAAGTCTGGTGCTCGAAATGAACAGCCAGGAGTCATAGTCGGCTCCATGCATGAGACGAGCCAAGGTGCCGACATGAGCTTCTATGGTATCGAAAGGGCGGTTGCGAAAATCCCCTGTGAGACCGATTGCATAAATGGCGTTCCCCAACTTCTGACCGGCAGTCTCGGATGCATCTCGCGTCGGCACCCAAACATCGTGACCGAGCCCTTGAAGGTACCCGACAAGATGAGACCCGATGAAACCGCGCCCGCCGAACACCGTGAACTTCATTCCCGCCATCCCAGCAGGCGCAGCAGGTTCCCCGCCTGAATGCTATAAGCTGCCACCTCACCACGCACTAAAGACATTGAATTGACCATCAGATGACCAAGCATTGAGGTTTATAGCCCACCAATCGGATGATGCAATTCCGGTGCCTTGTGGCGTAACAGTTTTGGGCTCACCTTTTTGCAAAGACGAAAGTCCGGTCCTGACAGTACAGCTATATCCTTAACAGCAACCATGTTGAAACCGTGGGGTGGGCCCTCCAAGTAAACGGCATCGGCGGGAATAATCTCTATAGGCTTAAGCGATAGGTCGTAATTGGAGTTAAAGTCGCGCACCGCAAAAACGTGGTAGCCCAAGCTGGTCAGATAACGAACGATCTCGGTATTTTGCAGGCCATTAGTCCAATCCACATAGCTCCGATGGACCTCGAACACTATGTTCGGCGCCTGGCCCATCGGCTGTGCCAGAAAATGTGCGGCACCCTTCAACGCGCGGAGTTCGCCCCCCTCGATATCCAACATGATAAGGTCCAGCGACCTGGCACCTGCCGCGCTAAGATATTCATCAATCGTCACCGTGCGAAAACCATCTTCATGATTGCTAGCAACAGCTTCTGGATGGGCAAAGGAATCATACCCCATAAGAGCGAGTGTCGCGGAACTGTTGTCCCAAAGTCCCTCGCCGAGCGCGCGGATATTTGATAGTGAATTAAGTCTAGCGTTGTGCATCAGCATTTTGCGCTGATCATGGCTAGGCTCAAACGCATGAACAATACCCCCGGACTTGGCAGCCTCCTTGGCGATCAAAACCGCGTGATCACCAAAATACGCCCCGCCGATAACAATGTTTTTTGCATTACAAGCCAACTTAACCAATAGCCTGGTGGTTTGTGGCTCCCAAGCGTGATTAGGTCTGGCTGGCTCTGACATTACGAAATCCCGCGCGATCTTCGAGCGATAGAAAAATTCAAGCACTGTACCATCGGACAACTCTTTTCTGACAATCTGACTGTCATCAAACAACGCGTCCACGAATGGTCCAGTGACCTCCTCGCGAACATCCAAACCCGGAACCTGAATTTTTTTTTCTAAGGCCAATATCTGCTGAATAAATGTCGACTTCCATTCCGGATTCTTGGAAATCTTGGCAAGCGCCGCTAGTATTTTATTTGCGTCCATATCTTCTCCAAAAGAGAATTGATGTAAGTTTGGTTGAGCAGCCTCAACTATGGCCGTGAAATCAATATTCGTGTTCGAAGAAACCGGTCGAGCCTGCTACAAGCAGGCTCACGGAATATCCCGAAGTTCCGGCACCGCCGTCACAAACCTGCCGCCCCATTCCCGAATGTACGCATGCTGGTTGATGACTTCTTCCGCGATATTCCACGGCAGGATCAGCACCGCATCCGGCATGCGTTCACCCCAACCATTGGTGGCCGCATCGGTTGCGTAGCGAATTTCAAGTTCGGTAATTGAAGGCTTGGTGTAATGAATACGGGAAGTCATAACACCTCCAGGTGCGGCACCGCTGTCACGTATTTGCCGCCCCAGTTGCGAATGTAATCAAGCTGCAGCATGACTTCTGCCTTCAGGTTCCACGGCAGGATGACAACGTAGTCGGGTTTTTCTTGTTTAAGCCGTGGCTCGTCCACGATGGGAATACGACTGCCGGGCATATATTTCCCCTGCTTGGCCGGGTTGCGATCCACCACGAACCGAATGAGATCAGGCCGGATGCCGGCGTAGTTCATCAGCGTGTTGCCTTTCGCCGCTGCGCCATAGGCGGCCACGGTTTTGCCCTGGCGTTTGGCTTCCAGCAAGAAGGCAAGGAAATCATTCTTGACCTGGTCCGCCTTGGCCTGGAAGCCGGTGTAATAGTCGGCGCCGAGCATGCCTGCCTGCGCTTCGCGTTGGAGCAGTTCGTCCACCCGGGCGCTGCGTGCTTGCTGCCCGGTATCGCTGCGCTGGGCAAACACGCGCAGGCTGCCGCCGTGGGTGGGGTGCTCTTCCACATCGAATACGCTGAGGCCGTTGGCTGCGAAAATGCGGTTGACCGCTGTAAGCGACAGGTAGGAGAAATGTTCATGGTAAATGGTGTCGAACTGATTTTCCGCGATCAGATTGAGCAGGTGGGGAAATTCAAAGGTGGCCACGCCCAGCGGCTTCAGTAGCGTGGCAAAGCCAGCCACAAAATCGTTGATATCCGGCACATGGGCGAGCACATTGTTGGCGGCGGTGAGATCGGCCTGCTTGCCCTGGGCGGCCAGTTCTTTTGCCAGACGCACGCCAAAAAAATCCTCCACAATCGGGATGCCCTTGGCCCGCGCCGCAGCGGCGGTGCTTGCAGTAGGCTCTACGCCGGTACAGGGGATATTGCGTGCCTTGACGTATTGCAGCAGGTAGCCGTCGTTGGCAGCGACTTCGACGACGTGGCTGTCGGCCGTCAGATTGAAGCGCGCCACCATGTCGGCCACGTAGCGCTCGGAATGCGCGAGCCAGCTGCTGGAAAAGCCGCTGAAGTAAGCGTAGTCGGCATCAAAAAGCTGCTGTGCGTTATTGAAATCTTCCGTCTGGACTAACCAGCATTGCTGACAAACGCTGACCTTTAGTGGGTAGTAAGTTTCTGGCGCACTGATATCTTCTAAACTGAGATATGCGTTTGAAGGCGGCGAGAATCCCAAGTCTAGAAAGTGGCCCTCTAAAGAGGATCCGCAATGCCGGCATTTCATATAACCAACCCGGGGGAATCCTGAGCAAGTGGCGCCTGCTCCCGATCAGGAATAGACATTTCGGTGACCTCCAGCGGCCATGAAATGCCGACCGAAGGATCCTTGTAGCTCACTCTGCCATCAGCCGAAGGCGTGTAAAACTCGGTATGCAAGTAAAGCATTTCACTGTTTTCTTCGAGAACTTGGAATCCATGGGCGCAGCCCTCTGGAATGACCATCATGCGTGCATTTGCCTCGGTCAATTCTTCCGCGTGCCATTGCAAAAATGTTGGTGAACCCGCTCGCAAATCAACAGCCACGTCCCAGACCCGCCCCTTTAAGCAGTGGACTAATTTCATTTCTGCATGGGGGGGGGCGCTGAAAATGAAGGCCGCGTATTGCGCCAACCTGATGGGTTAGTGAGATGTTGATCTGCACTATTCGTCGCGTCCCAATAACTGACTCAAGTTCCCGGTCGCAATAAAAACGCGCAAACATACCTCGTGGATCAATGAAGGGCGTCGTTTCGACCACCACTACGCCATTAATTTTTGTTGGGCTGATTTTCAACTATGCGCACTCCATCAATTTTCCAGCTCCCGCATTCCTGGTCGATTCACTGAAATATTTCTTATTACCCAAACAACAAGCGCTATTGTCACCGTAGATGCCATGCTCTGTGCACGTTAAACCCAAGCCGCTCAAGCAACACGGGCCGCCAATTGCCGGAAACTCGGGCTAGACTCGATTAATTCTTCATAAGTACCTTGCGCCACCACCCGTCCGTGTTCCAACTCCACGATGGTGTCGCAGCGCCGCACGGTGGTGAGCCGGTGGGCGATGAGCAGGATGGTGAGGTCGCGGTTAAGCCCTTCGATGGCATCCATCACCGACTGCTCGGTGGCGTTGTCGAGGGCGCTGGTGGCTTCGTCGAACACCAGCACGCTAGCCTGTTTGTAGAGCGCGCGGGCAATGCCAATGCGTTGGCGTTGGCCGCCGGAGAGGCGGATGCCGCGCTCTCCCACGAAGGCGTTGTAGCCCTCGGGGCGGTTTTCGATGAAGTCCGCGATCTGGGCCTGGTGAGCCGCCTGCCGTACCCGCTCCAGGTCGATAGCGTTGCGCGGCATACCAAAGGCGATGTTCTCGGCCAGGGTGGTATCGGCCAGGTAGATGCTCTGCGGCACGTGGGCGATGGTTCGCTGCCAAGCCCTGAGATGGTTGCCGCTGATGGGCTGACCATCCACTAGAAGCTCGCCCTCGGTGGGCATCAGCAGCCCCATCAGCAGGTCGAGCGTAGTACTCTTGCCGCTGCCGGTGCTGCCGACAAAACCGACCCGGGCGCCCTTGGGGATGGTCAGGTTGAGGCCATCCAGCACCCAAGGGCCGTCGCTGGTGTAACGGAAGCGCACGGCGTCGAAGCGGATGGCGTCCTGAAAGGGCAGCGGCGTGGGAGCGGGTAGCAGTAGCTCCGCCGGCAGGGGCTGATCGAGCAGTTCGATGATATCGGCCAGTGAGGCATGACTGCCGGCAATGCTCGCCCATGCGCTATAGCTCTGCTGCAGTGCCGGTAGCAGGCGTTGCGCGCCGAGTGCCAGCGCACCGAGCACCGGCAGGGCTGTGGCGATGCCCCCGGCCTGACGGCTAAGGGTATAGGCCAGGGCGGCGATCAGCACCATGCCCAGCGCCTCCATGGCGTAACGGGGACTTTGGCTAATGAAGGCATTGTTGCCCTGCGCCCGCCGCAAGGGGTAGTCGGCCTGGCGGTAGATGTCGCAGTAAACTGGCTGCGTCCCGTCCAGCAACACATCGCGAATGCCACCCAAGCCTTCCTGCAGGGCTTTAACGACTTGAGTTTGTTCGTAGGCGATGCGCTGACTGTTGCGATACAGCCGTCGGCGGGACATCCATGTGATCAGCCCATAGCTGGCGCCAAGGCCGATGGCTGCCACCGAGGCCACCACCGGATCGATGGCGATCAAGGCGAGCATGATAGCCACCAGCAGCACAGTTGAACTGACCAACGTCAGCAATGGCAGCAACACCCCGAACACCACGCCGTTGACCTTGCTGGTGATGCCGCTGATCACCTCGCTGCTGTTGCGGGCCACATGCACCCGGTAGGGCTGGTAGAGGGTGCGGCGATACACCTCGATGCTGAGGTCTGCGCCGCTGGCAACCGCGAGCCGGGTGCTGGCCCACAATAAAAGGATGCGGATTGCTCCCGCTATCAGCGCAGCTGCGGCAAACGCGACTGTGAGGGGCAATACCAATTGATCGGCTGAGGTGATGCCCCAGGCCTGCGCCACATCCGCGACGATAGGGTGGTTGAACACGCGATCGGGCGCAACGAGTATACCGAGGAAGGGCAACACGGCACCCAGGCTAACAACTTCCGCGAACGCACTGATCAGCATCAAGCCCATTAGCAGCCCGAATTGACGCCGACGGCGACGGCTGAGGTGACGCCAGAGACGCACCAGCAAATCCGGGAGGGCGGCGGTGAGGAGGGTGGGGTTCACTGACTAAGGGCCTGTCATGAAATAAGTGTTTGAGTTCAAAGTCCGAGTGCAACACTTTGGAGATTATCTATCCGAGGTGTTGCCATGGGAAGCCCGTACGCACACATGAGTCTGTCTGAACGCGAAGCGATCAGCCGTTGTTTGGCCATGGGTATGAGTGGCCGGGCACTGGCTCAACAACTGACGCGCAGCCCCCTAGATCGTTGGAGTAATTGACATCACGCCACGGTTGTTGGTAATATCTCCAACATGAAGGCGATTGAGCTAATGCGCACTCGCATCACCTATTCCGAGGCCGCTTTTGCGGAACTGAGGCTTTGGCGAGTGCCTAAATCGATCGAGGGCTCTTTGCACGGATTCAAGTACCGGCTCGCCTACGTTGTTGACGGCACGTGCGTCCTGCGTTACGACAACGAGGTGGGCAAGGGTGACCATCGGCACTTCAACGACAAAGAGCGAGCCTACGTCTTCACAACACCCGATCAACTGCTGGCTGACTTTCAACACGATATTGCGAGGTGGAACTATGAAAACCGTCATTCTTGATGTACGTGCGCCCGCCGAGACGATGGCGGACTTTGCGCGTGTCTGGAAGTCAGGGCGGCCTGAAAAGGCTGCGCGCATCAGCTTCGCCAGCCCCGAGCTGCTCTGGCAAGTGCTAACCGCCAAGCGATGGGAGTTGCTTAAGGCGCTTTGCGGTGCGGGGCCTGTATCTATCCGCGAAGCCGCCCGGCGCGTTGGACGTGATGTAAAAGCAGTCCATGGCGACATCACTGCGTTGCTCAACGCGGGGGTGCTTGACCGTGCCGAGGGGGGCGGCATTATCTTTCCTTTTGAGGCAGTAAAGGTCGAGTTTCTCCTGCAGGCAGCTTGGCCAAGAATAAGGGCTTAGGGCTGGGGGCCAAGAATAAGGACTTAGGACTTAGGACTTAGGACTGGGGACTGGGGACTGGGGACTGGGGACTGGGGGGGTTTGGACACATCCTGGATGGCCTCTATCCACACTGTGCGGGTGACATTCCGCAGGAAGTCCTCATAGACGAGCCTGACCCCTTCCCTGAATACTGTCTTCGCTCGCCAGCCTAGTTTGTTCAGACGAGTAGCATCGAGGAGTTTCTGTGGCGTGCCATCGGGTTTCGAACTATCAAAAGCGAGAACGCCCTTGAACCCGACAACCCCGGCAACGGTTTCGGCGATCTCTCTGATTGTCGCATCATGACCAACACCAATGTTGATCAATGGCGGACTAAGGACTGAGGACTCAGGGCTGAGGAGCAAACTAAAGGCATCGTCCGATAAGTTCATCAAGAAGACGCAGGCATCGGCGAGATCGTCGCTGTACAGAAATTCGCGGCGTGGGGTGCCGGTGCCCCAAACAACCACGGAGGACTGAGATGCAAGCTTCGCTTCGTGGCACTTTCGTATTAAGGCGGGGAGAACATGCGAATTTTGCAGATCGTAGTTATCTCCCAGGCCATAAAGATTAGTTGGCATGACGCTAATGAAATTAGTGCCATACTGGCGATTGTAGGCCGAGCACATTTCAATCCCCGCGATTTTCGCTACTGCATAAGGGCGGTTAGTCGGCTCCAGTGGGCCGGTTAACAGATATTCTTCTTTAATCGGCTGAGGACAATCGCGAGGGTAGATGCAAGACGACCCCATGAACAACAGACGCTTTACCCCTGCGCGCCAAGACTCATGAATGACATTGGTCTGAATGGCCAAGTTGGAGTAAATAAATTCTGCCGGATAAGTGTTGTTAGCATGGATGCCGCCGACTGTGGCTGCCGCCAAGAAAACATATTCGGGTTTTTCTTTTTCAAAAAATGCGCGCACTGCCTGTTGGTCTGTGAGATCAAGTTCGGCATGAGTTCTGAGGACTAAGGACTCAGGACTGTAGCCGCCCGCAAGTAGGCGGCGGACGATGGCTGAGCCCACCAGGCCGCAGTGGCCGGCAACGTAGATCTTCGAATCAAGATTCATAAAAAGGACTCGGGGGCCGGGGCTTAGGGCTTAGGACTGAGGACTGAGGACTGGGGGCTGAGGTCTTAGTACCCACAACAGGCAACCTCATGATCTCTGGTTGTCCCGCTGCTTCTGCACCGCTGCTCGAAGCCCATTCACAATTCGCCCCAATTCATCCGCCATGAGCAGCAAGCGCTGAAATACCTGTTCTGTCAGATAACCTGCGTCAAATGCCGCATATAGATGTGAGCGGACTTCGGCGCATGAAGATTTTGCGATTACCAGGAACTGGTGAAACTCCGCTCTACCGGCGCGATCAAACCCCTCCGCTACATTCGACATTATGGAAACTGAAGCACGTCTGATCTGGTCTCTCAGTCCATAATCCTTCCCGAAATCTCCCTTATTGGTTACCGAATATATTTCTTTAGTCAGTTCGCGTGCCCTTTGCCAGGCAGTCAATTCCTCGAACCTCTGAATCTTCTTGACCGGGACGCCCATATCTACCTGCCTTTTCCTCAGTCCTCAGTCCTAAGTCCTGTATCCTCAGTCCTCAGCCCTAATCCCTTCTTCATTCGTGGTAATCGTATGCTGAATATCCGTGGTGTTTAACCAGCTCATCGCGTTCCGCAGACTTGAGGTCTTCGCGCACCATTTCAGCAACCAGTTCCTTGAAGGTCGTTTTAGGCGACCATCCCAGTTTGGCCTTGGCCTTGGATGGATCACCCAAGAGGGTTTCGACTTCGGTCGGGCGGAAGTAGCGCGGGTCGACACGGACGATAGTCTGACCAAGCGCGGGTTGATTCGACCCCTCACCCCCGCCCTCTCCCGCAAGGGGAGAGGGGGCCAGGCTTTCCAATATCCCGGTTTCGTTGATGCCTTCGCCTTGCCAGCGAATGGCCATGCCCAATTCATGGGCCGCTGCATTGACGAAGTCGCGCACGCTGTATTGGATGCCGGTGGCGATGACGAGGTCTTCCGGCTGCTCTTGCTGCAACATCAGCCATTGTGCCTCGACAAAATCGCGCGCATGGCCCCAGTCGCGCTTGGCGTCCAGGTTGCCCAGATAGAGGCAATCTTGCAGGCCGAGCTTGATGCGCGCTAATGCGCGGGTGATTTTGCGGGTGACGAAGGTTTCACCTCGGGTGGGTCCCTCGTGGTTGAACAGGATGCCGTTGCAAGCGTAGATACCGTAGGCTTCTCGATAATTAACAGTAATCCAATAGGCGTAGAGTTTGGCGACCGCATAGGGGGAACGAGGATAGAATGGCGTGGTTTCACGCTGCGGGGTTTCCTGCACCTTGCCGTACAATTCTGATGTGGAGGCCTGGTAATAACGGGTTTTCTTTTCCAGCCCAAGAATGCGTATGGCCTCGAGCAGGCGCAGTGCGCCGAGTGCATCTGAGTCGGCGGTATATTCAGGCTCTTCGAACGATACCGCCACATGGCTCTGTGCAGCGAGATTGTATATTTCATCGGGCTGCACTTGCTGGACGATGCGTATCAAGCTGCTGGAGTCGGTCATATCGCCGTAATGCAGGATCAAGCGGCGGTCTTTTACGTGCGGATCCTGGTAGAGATGATCTATGCGGTCGGTATTGAATAAAGAAGTTCTGCGTTTGATGCCGTGTACTTCGTAGCCTTTCTTTAACAGGAATTCCGCGAGATAAGCGCCGTCCTGCCCGGTGATGCCTGTGATTAGCGCTTTCTTGGTCATAACCTCTCCACTATTTGACAGCTTGCGATCGGAGCGCCGTCTCGGCATAGCGCCGGAAATCGTCAAGGTGATTTTCCAGAATGGATTTGACCACGCCCAGGCTCAGTTTACGGTAGTCGTGTATCGCCACGTTGCGGAAACCGACCATCGCCCGCATGCGGGCGGCAAGTTCGCCGGTCAAGAGGCCTGCGCCCTCAAGCAGGGTGAACGCCTCCCGGCTCTCCTGGGGGAGGCCGAGCTTCCTTGTTCTTACAAGATGCATGGCGAGGTCTATGGACGCCTCGCAGGCGCGCAGCAGGTTCAGCACGATGGAATCCTGACGCGTAAAATTGCTCTGCAACTCATGTTCGTGGCCGTGATACTCTTCCTCGACTCTCCTGAGACAGCGCTCGATGGCGCCGATCTTGTTCAACAGTACATCGTCAGCCATAGATGCTACCTCGCTCCTGAATGTCCCGGAGAATCTCGCGCCGCTCTTCGTTGAGCCGCGCATAGGCGGAGTAAATGTAGTCCTCGTACTCGTCACAACGGCGTCCGTCCGCGCAGTACACGCGCTCGCCCTGGGAGACGATTTGCGCCGACATGACCGTCGAGGCGGCGCGCAAATCCACAAGATCCACATCGCGCCCGGCCAGCGCCGCCAACTGCTGCGCGATCTCCCAGCATCGCGCCCCCGGCACGGGATGCGGCGTCAGCACGGCAAGGTCAATGTCGCTGCCCGGCCACTCCCGGCCGGTGCTCCAGCCGCCGAAGCGATAGATAGCCGACACCTCCGGAAACGCGACCCGCAGACGCCCCACAAGCGCGTCCAGCAACTTTCCCGATGCCCCTGCTGATTCCATCAGCTTTTATGCCGATTATAGTTGTCTTCAAAACGCATGATATCGTCCTCGCCCAGATAGCTGCCGGATTGAACCTCGATAATCTCAAGCGGGACGGAACCGGGATTTTCAAGCCGGTGCTTTTCGCCGATAGGGATATAGGTGGATTGATTTTCAGTCAAGGTATACGCCTCGTCGCCGCGCGTCACCTTCGCAGTGCCTTTCACCACCACCCAATGCTCGGCACGATGCTGGTGCATTTGCAGCGAGATCGCCGCACCGGGGTTGATGGTAAGCCGCTTGACTTGAAACCGCTCTCCACGATCTATGCCTTCGAAGCTACCCCACGGGCGATGCACCCGGCGGTGCTGTTGGTATTCACTGCGCTGCTCGGTCTTGAGCCGATTGACGATTTCGCGCACGCTCTGGGCGTGATCTTTATGCGCCACCAGCACGGCATCGGACGTTTCGATGACGATGATATCTTCCAAGCCCACGGCGGCCAGGAACCGGTGTTGTGCGATAAGCAGCGTGTTCTGCGTGGCATGCATATACACATCACCTTGGGTGACATTCCCTTCAGTATCTTGTTTGGAAATGTCCCATAACGCTGACCATGCGCCAATGTCTGACCAGCCCGCGTCCAGTGGCACCACCGCGGCGCGCTCGGTCTTTTCCATCACGGCGTAATCAATAGAGTCGCCAGGGCAGGAAACAAAAGCCTGTTGGTTGACTCGATAAAATTCACCGTCCTTCGTACCTTGTTCGAACGCGTTCCGGCACGCGTTTAAAATATCGGGCCGGTAGCGCGCCAGCTCATCCAGCCAGAGTGAGGCGCGCATCAGAAACATGCCGCTGTTCCATAAATAGTCGCCGGTGTCTAAATAGCATTGTGCGGTGACCGCATCCGGCTTCTCAACAAACGCCGCGACATCATTGCCTTTCCCCTTTTTAATATAACCGTAGCCGGTTTCAGGGGCGGTTGGAACAACGCCAAATGTTACCAGGCGTTCATTTTGCGCAAGCATCACGGCTTCACTCACGGCCTTGTGGAATGCTTCTGGGCTTTGTATGACGTGATCCGCCGGCATCACCAGCATCAAGGCGTCCTCATTATTCTTGAGCAGTGACAACGCGGCCAACGTCAACGCCGGCGCAGTGTTGCGCCCCACCGGCTCAAGAATGATATCGAGAGGCTCCTTGCCGAGTTGCCGCATTTGCTCCGCCACGAGAAAACGATGTTCTTCGTTGCATACCAGCAAGGGGGCGCTGATGTTGGGCAGGCCATCGAGCCGTGTGATGGTTTGCTGTAACAGGGTGCCCTCTCCCACCAGGCAAAGCAGTTGTTTGGGGTAATGCTCACGCGACAAAGGCCACAAGCGGCTGCCTGCTCCACCTGACAGGATGATGGGGTGGATGATCATTTTTGATGGGGGCTTAGGACTTAGGGCTTAGGACTTAGGGCTTAGGGCTTAGGGCTTAGGGCTTAGGACTGGGGACTGAGGACTGAGGACTGGGCAAAACCTCACGATCTCTGGCTGTCCCGCTGCTTCTGCACCGCTGTTCGAAGCCCACTCACAATTCGCCCGCCCATCGATTATTCGTCTTCGAAAACAGCCAACAGGCAGTCAAGCGCCTGCCGGATGACAACATCCGGGGCTTTTTCGACAAATGCCGCTTTTCGAGACGTCCAGTCGAGCGACTTGGCTTGATGGGCATGCACGGATCCATCGGTACGCAGGCCAAAACCCATCAGCGAGATCAGGAAGCCGGCGTTGCGGGCACCTTCGGCGGCTCCTCCTGAAATCGGGCAAACCATCGCCAGTCGAAAGCGCTCATTAAATGATCGGGGAGAGACGACGAGGCAAAAGTGGTTGCCCTTCATTTCTCTCCCGCTGGCGGGATCGAACTGCAAGTGCAAGATGTCGCCCCGCTCAGGGATCACAGTTCATCCCCGACGGACGGCATTTCATCCCAACCCTCAACACGACAAACGCCTTCCGGGGTTGCCGCAAGAAGCTCAGAGAGTTTTTGGGGTTGCCGGCCAGGCTTGATCTTCAGCTCGTTGCCATTGATTTCCATCAAGATGCGGGAACCCGCCTCAAGATCATTTTGTTCCACGTAGGATTGCGGCACAGTCACGATGAGTGATCCACCGGAACGGCGAAGGGCAGCGGTTAGCATTTCATGCACTCCAAGAAAGTTATACTTTAGTATAACATCAAGATGAACTATTAAAGAAGGGATCAGGACTGAGGACCAAGAATAAGGGCTTAGGACTGAGGGCTGAGGACTGAGGGCTGAGCAAAACCTCATGGTCTCTGGTTGTCCCGCTGCTTCTGCACCGCTGTCACGAACCCGCCTGCCGATCCGCCCACCACATTGACAGGGGCACGGCGAACAGATCCACATCGAACGCCACCACCTCGCGTCCGGCATACAACACAATCCCACGCTGGAACAGGTGCGGCTCAGTTTCCTTCAGATGACGCAGCGCCTTGAAGTCTTTCCCGTCCACTTTACTGCTTGCCTTGACCTCGATACCCGTCAACTTGCCAAGACGGTTTTCCAGAATGAAATCAGCCTCGATATTTGTCTGCGTCCGGTAATGACTAAGCGTGAGCCCCTTCTCTGAAAAAGCCAGGTGCTTGTGCAGCTCCCCCAGTACATAGGTCTCGACCAAGCCGCCGGGCAGGCCTGGCCCAGCGGTCAAGGCCTCGTGGGTCAGCCCGGCAAGATGCGCCAACAGTCCGCTATCCAGCAAAAAAACCTTGGGCGCTTTGACCATCCGCTTGCCCGGATTGCGCTCCCATGAAGGCAGGCGAACGACGAGGAATAGCATTTCCAACAACGTGAAATAACGCTTGAGCGTCGTCTGCGACAGCCTGCTGGAACGCGAAACTTCAGCAAAATTAAGCAACCCGCCACTGCGCGCCGCCAGCAACTGAAGCAAGTTGGGAATCTCCGTCAACTGTTCCACATTAGCCAGATCACGCACATCCCGCTGCAGAATAGCTTGCAGATAACTCTCAAACCACGCGGCACGCCGACGCTGCGAACTTCGCCCGACCGCCTCGGGAAAGCCGCCGTTCAGCAATGTCATAATCAGTTGCGTGCGCTCACAAGCAGGAATTGCCCATGACCGGATTTCCCCATCAAACAACCAGTCTGCGCGATTGAAAATCGGGGAATTGGTCATCTCTGCACTGGATAACGGCCAGAGTGACAGCACCTCCATGCGCCCGGCCAGCGAATCGGCCATGCGCGGCAAAAGCAAAACATTGGCCGAGCCCGTCAACAAGAAACGCCCCGGCCTGCGGTCGCGGTCCACCTCAGCCTTTACGGCCAAGAAAATCTCAGGCGCACGCTGTACTTCGTCAAGAGTAACCGGGCCGCTGAGACCTGCAATAAACCCGACAGGATCATTCTTGGCCGCCGCTAACACCACACGATCATCCAATGTCAGATAACGGTAGTTACGCGAGGCGGATAGCGATTGCGCCAGCGTGCTTTTGCCCGTCTGTCGCGCCCCCTGTATTCGCAAGGAAGGTAGGCGCCTATGCAGGGTCGGGGAACCGGTGATGATTGTATCTCAACCTCATTCAAGGAGTCATCATGGCAACTAAAATGATTGTATCCGCACCGGTCTCCGCCGGCATTGATGTCGGTGCCGCAGAGCTGTTTCTGGTGATCCGTAACAACGCCATCTCCATGAAGGCGCAGGCCTTCGCCAACACCCCGGCGGATCGGCAGCGCCTGGTCAAACGGCTGTCCAAGCTCCCCGGCGCGACGGTGTATCT
>JBCKVB010000016.1:0-28518 GCA_038924245.1 Gammaproteobacteria bacterium
GATTGCATATTCATCATCATTTAACAGCGCGCTCACTTGTTCTTGCGACCACACGTAAAACTTGCCTTCATGGCCTTCGGAGTCGGCATCGAGGGCGGAATAAAATCCGCCTTCCGGCGCCTGCATTTCGCGCGTCACCCATTGCACGGTTTCGGCGCAGATACGCTCAAACAAGGGTTCACGCGTGATGAGCTAGGCCTGCGCGTACAAGGGCGCTAACAGCGCATTGTCGTACAGCATTTTTTCAAAATGCGGGATCCGCCAGCGCTCGTCCACCGAGTAGCGGCAGAAGCCGCCGCCGAGCTGGTCGTAGATGCCGCCGTGCGCCATGGCCAGGAGCGTGCGTAGCGCCATATCAAGCGCGTTTTTATCCTGATGCGCGGCGAAGTAGCGCAATAAAAACTCCAGATGCGGCGGGTGGGGAAATTTGGGTGCGTCGCCAAAACCGCCATGATGTTCATCAAAACTGCTTTCCAGTTGGTGACAGGCGCGTTGTAGCGGTGTGCCATCGAGTATGATCTCACCTTCGCTTCGCACCGGGGCTAGCTGCTGCATGGCGGCAAGGAATGAGCTGTTTTGCTTGGCGATCTCGCCGCGCTGCTCATGGTAGACCGCCACTACGCGCTGCAAAATATCCTTGAACGCGGGCATGCCGTAACGCGGCGCGGGCGGAAAATAGGTGCCGCTGAAAAACGGGATGTGTTGCTCCGGGGCAAGAAACATCGTGAGCGGCCAGCCACCGCCGCGCCGGTTCAAGAGTTGATGCGCGGTTTGATAAATCTTGTCGAGATCGGGGCGCTCTTCGCGGTCTACCTTGATGTTTACGTACAAGGCATTCATCACCGCGGCGGTGGCTGGGTCTTCAAACGACTCGTGCGCCATCACGTGGCACCAGTGGCAGGCCGAATAGCCGATGGAAAGCAGTATCGGCTTGTCCTCGCGCCGCGCCCGTTCCAGCGCCTCCGCCCCCCACGGATACCAATCCACCGGGTTGTGGGCGTGCTGTAACAGGTAAGGGCTGGTCTCCCGGGCGAGCCGGTTGGTGTATCCGTGCGGGACTGGCATACTTTATGCTGGCTTGAGGCCTGATATACTTGGGCTTCCGCCCGATTCAAGGAATTATGAAGATACTATGCGCGTCTTGATAATTGAAGACAACCCGGATATTTCCCATGCAACTCCCTCCGTTACGCCTGAAGAAGAATGAAGACCGGCGCCTGCGCGCCGGACACCTGTGGGTATTCAGCAACGAGGTGGATACCCGCCTCACGCCCCTTGCCAACTTCGCGGCGGGCGATGCGGTCAAGGTAACGGACAGTCGCGGCAAGGTCATCGGCAGCGCCTATGTCAACCCGAACGCGCTCATCTGCGCGCGCCTCATCAGCCGCCGCGCGCAGCGGATTCTGGACCGCCCCCTGCTGATGGCGCGTTTGCAACGCGCGCTCGCGCTACGCACGCGTTTGTTTGAAAAACCCTATTACCGCCTGGTGTACGGCGAAGGCGACGCGCTGCCGGGGCTGGTGGTGGATCGCTATGGCGATGTGCTGGTGGCGCAGATCAACACCGCGGGTATGGAGCGCGTTAAAGACGACGTCGTAAACACGCTGGTGGAACTGCTGCAACCCAGGGCGCTGCTACTGCGTAACGACAGCTCCATGCGCGCCCTGGAAGGGCTGGAGCGTACTATTGAACAGGCTTATGGCGTAGCACCGGAGCGCGTCATGCTGGAGGAAGACGGCGCGCGCTTCGAGGCGCCGCTGCTCACCGGCCAGAAGACCGGCTGGTTTTATGACCACCGCCTGAATCGCGCGCGCCTGCAACACTACGCACGCGGCAAGCGCGTGCTGGATGTGTTCAGCTATCTGGGCGCGTTCGGCATACAGGCGGCGCTGAGCGGCGCGCGCGAGGTGCTGTGCGTGGACTCCTCGGAACAGGCGCTGGAGTTCGTCCGGCGCAATGCCGCGCTCAACGGGGTAACGGAGCGCGTCGCCACCCTGCACAGCGACGCGTTTGAGGCGCTTAAAAATCTGCACGCGCAAGGCGAACGCTACGATATCGTGATTCTTGATCCGCCCGCATTTATCAAGCGTAAAAAAGACATGGCGGCGGGCGCGGCAGCCTATCAGCGCATCAACCAACTCGCCCTGCAACTGCTGGTGGACGACGGACTGCTGCTGTCCGCCTCCTGCTCGTTTCACCTGGCGCGCGCGGAACTGCGCGACATACTGCGCAGGAGCGCCGAGGCGCACGGCCATCAACTGCAAATTCTGGAGCAGGGCCACCAAGGCCCGGATCACCCGGTGCATCCGGCCATCCCCGAAACCGATTACCTGAAAGTGTTTCTCGCGCGCCGCCTAGGGGAACTCTGAAAAATACGTCCTTGGATTTTTCAGAGACGAAAAGCAAAAAACATGGTTTTTGCTTTTCTTCGTTTTTCAAACACAGCAAGTGTTTGAAAAACGGCAGTGCATCCCTGCACTGCGGGAACCTCTGATGTGTCAGAGGCTCCCAAGAATTGAAACTTATGCGTGGCGCAGCCAATGCACATGCTTCATAATTAACGCTCATGCTGCCCTATCCCGACATTGATCCTGTCGCCTTTCATCTGGGCCCTCTGCCGGTGCACTGGTATGGTCTCATGTACCTGCTCGGCTTTGCCTGCGCGTGGTGGCTGGGCGGTGTGCGCGCGGCGCGCCCCGGCGCGTCGGTAAAAAAAGAACAGGTGCTCGACCTGGTATCCTACGGCGCGCTGGGTGCGGTATTGGGCGGACGTCTGGGCTATATCCTGTTTTACGATTTGCCCGCCTACCTCGCCGAACCGCTCAACGTGCTCAAGCTCTGGCAGGGCGGCATGTCGTTTCACGGCGGACTGATCGGTGTGCTGGTCGCCATGTGGCTATACTCGCGCCACGCCAAGAAAGATTTTTTCGAGATCAGTGATTTCATCGCGCCGCTGGTGCCGCTCGGCCTTGGCTTGGGGCGCATCGGCAACTTCATCAACGGCGAGTTGTGGGGCAAGGTGAGTGATGTGCCGTGGGCGATGGTGTTTCCGGGCGGCGGACCGCTGGCGCGCCATCCCTCGCAACTATATCAAGCGCTCCTGGAAGGCCTGGTGCTGTTTATCATTCTATGGATTTACTCCAGCAAACCGCGCCCCGCGATGGCGGTGTCCGCCGTGTTTCTCATTTTCTACGGCCTGTTCCGTTTTCTGGTCGAGTTCGTGCGCGTGCCCGATGCGCAATTGGGCTATCTCGCGTTCAACTGGCTCACCATGGGCCAAGCGCTCTCTCTGCCCATGACCTTGGCGGGGCTGGCCTTGTTATGGTTTGCTTATCGAAAAACACCGGCGCACAAACAGTAACTCATGCATCAATACCTGCAATTTCTGCGGCACATCCGCACCCACGGCACGCAAAAAGGCGACCGCACCGGCACCGGCACCTTGAGCGTATTCGGCTACCAGATGCGCTTCAACCTCAACGACGGCTTCCCGCTCGTCACCACCAAAAAACTGCACCTCAAATCCATCATCCACGAGATACTCTGGTTCCTGAGCGGCGACACCAACGTCAAATACCTCAACGACAACGGCGTACGCATCTGGAACGAATGGGCGGATGCAAACGGCGATCTCGGCCCGGTGTACGGCGCGCAATGGCGCAGGTGGAAAACCGCCGAGGGACGTTCAATAGACCAGATCAGCGAACTCATCGAACAGATCAAGACCAACCCCGACTCGCGCCGCCTGATCGTGAGCGCCTGGAACGTGGGCGAACTCCCCAACATGGCCCTGCCGCCGTGTCACGCCTTCTTCCAATTCTACGTGGCGGACAAAAAGCTATCCTGCCAGCTCACCCAGCGCTCCTGCGACGCGTTTTTGGGCGTGCCGTTCAACGTCGCTGAATACGCCCTGCTTACGCACATGATCGCCCAGCAATGCGATCTGGGCGTCGGCGACTTTGTCTGGAGCGGCGGCGATTGCCACATCTATCTCAATCATCTGGAACAGGTTGACCTGCAGCTCACGCGCACACCCTACCCCCTACCCACCCTGCACATCAAACGCAAACCGGCCTCGATCTTCGATTACCGGTTCGACGACTTCGAGATAGTCAATTACCAGTGCCACCCCGCCATCAAGGCGATGGTGGCGGTTTAGGGCGCCGTGTCTCTGCTTGGCGTGGTGCGGCGAGGTAAGCCCCCCATGGGGTTATTGCACCCCAAAGCTGGTACCATTATAATTGGGGCTTGTGTAAACCATTAACTTAGGCTCAACAGGAGTACACCATGTTTCCGTCCATACTGGTTCCGATCGCCATCTTCACCGGCTTCATTCTGCTCGCCATTTTCCTCACCAATCTGGCGCTGAAGAATCTGACTCCGCCCAAGTAAGGCTAACCCGTTGATTTAACCCGCCCCTTTGCGGGGGTGGGTTGTTAGCGCCACCCATTGCGGCCGCGCTGTCACGCGGCGCAGGTCATGCTCATGCAAAAACCCCCCGTACACACGCTGCTCAAGTTTCTGCTGATGTCCACCACCTTCTTTCTCGTCGGCACCGTACACGGCGTGTTGCAGGTGCTGCATCCCATCCGCGTCTGGCTCGACTCCATCGGCGGCCCGCACGGCGGGCCGGGGCGGATGATAGATCCGATCGCCCATGCGCACATCAACATGGTGGGGGGCGTGGTACTGCTGGTCATGGCCACCAGTTATTACCTGTTCCCGCTGCTCGCCAACCGCCCGCTTTATTCGCAACGCCTGGTGCAGCACACCTTCTGGTGGACCAGCCTCGGTGTTGTCGGCTTCTACAGCACATTGATGGTGTTCGGTGTCTGGGGCGGCCACTTGTATCTCGCTGACCCGGACCGCGTGGCCGAAGCACTCCGCTATTATCCGCCCGTGATCGCCGTCGTCTCCACCGTGATGGGCATCGGCTTCTGGTGCTATTTCGCTAATATCTTTTTAAGCTTCCGCTCCCTCTATAAAAACCGCTGATGACCCTCGCCTGTGGCTGTCCCGGGCAGTTTCCCGACTGGCACGAGCAAGACATCGCCCTCGGCGGCCGCCTTACCCACACGGCTCCGGTATCCACGTTCCTGCACATGCCGATAGGCTATGAGCTGCGCCGGGAACGCCAACGGTTAACCCTGCAGCGCCTCGGCCTCAAGGAACAGTGGCCCGGCCTGGTTTTGCTGCACACCGGTTTGCTGCGCGGAAAAATCCTGCGCCTGCTGGAACCCGCCACGTCCCCGGCGCGCGGCCTGAGTTATCTCCCGTATCCTTTTTGGGTGAGAGGCTTTTTGCATCAAGGCCCAATCACCGCCATGGCGCAAAGCGTGCGGCGCGTGCAAAGCGCCTTGATACAGGCAGGACGCAGGCCGCTGGAGTTGTATGTGAGTCATCTTACCTGTCCGCGCTGCGCCGCACAGGGAAGAGCGATAGCGAAGGGTTCTACCAGTGTCGCGGGAGGCAGGACGCCGGGAGCGACTGCGGAGCAGCGTGGCGGCGAAAAGATATTGCTGCTGCGTCACTGGGCGGAGAGCCCGGCTTTACTGAGGCGCGTGAGCAAACAGGGCTAGGAACTCTACCTTGCGGCGGGTTCCGGCAGGGCGAAATTCAACACCGTCTCCTGCCCAGCGCGCTTAACCCGCACCCGCAGGGTATACGGTCCCTCCCCCCGCGCCTCCAGGGCGCGCCGGTACACCCCGGTGTGTCCGTCCTGTATGGACTGTATCCAGGGTTCATCGTCGGCCACCTGTATGTATATCAAAAGATCGAACACCGCGCCGCGCGCGCCGCGCGCGGACACCAGAAATTCATTCATACCCCTGACCACCGGCGCGGGACGCGTCTCGACACCTATCGTCACGCCCTGCCATTCCTGGGTTGGCAGCCGCGCTTCATCCGCGCCACAGGCGCCGAGCAGCAGCGCGCCGCATAACAGCGCGCTAATTTTCGTCATCATGCCCGGTCTTATCGGCATCGCTATCCAGTCTGCCGCCGCGCGCGGAGCCGTACATATTCGCCATGTAGTAGATGAATGTAAAACCCGCCACGATCCACACCAGCGCGGCGACAAACCCCCAGTCAAACCACGCGCGCTCGTAACCGGGGCGGTCACCCCAGAACGGAAGACTCAAACCCACGGCGACCAGCGTGACGACCACAATCACCGCGATAAACCAGTACGGCACCCTGCGCTGTGATTCGGGAATTTTTTCCACCAGTTCCCAATCTTCCAGCCCGCGCATGGCGCGGCGTTCCTCGTCGCTCGCGTAACCGAAGTGCTCCGGATGCTCCTTGCCCCAGTCAGGCACTTGCGTGCCACCGAGTTCCGGTTTCTTCTCGCCGGACTCGCTCATGATCCCGTCACCACATGCCGCGCACCGTAATCCACGCGCACGCCCTCTGCTGACTCTATGCTCACCACAAACGAGTACAAACCCCTGGGCAAATCAGCGTGGATGGTCAGATTCAAGTCCTGACGCCCGACACTTGCAAATCTGATCTCATCCGCGGATAGCGTGTAACCCCCCGGCGGCAATCCCTGCACGCTCACCTTGAAATGCGCCGGGCGGTACAGCTTATTGGCGAGCGCGATGCGGTAATCCTGAATCACCCCGCCCTGATTGAAATCGGCGCGGGATACCGAGAAGTGATAGGGCTGATAACCGGACAGGCCCCACACCAGCATCGCCGCGCCGATGATGGTAAACGGCAAGCTCCAGGAAAAGCGCCCCGCCAGGGTGCCGAGATTGCTTTTGATTTTAAGCCCCACCGCCAGCGCCTGGCCCGCCAGTCTGGAAAGCTTGCGCTTGCCAAACTCGAAGCTGAGCAAGCCCGGTTCGCCTATTTTATATTGCAGGGAATCGCACGCGCTGATGCACGCGCCACAGTTAATGCAACTGTCATAGGCGAGGGTGTTGCGCGGGTCAATCTCCACCGGGCACACCGTCAGGCAATAATTACATGTGGCGCAGCGCTCGCCGCGCGCGGCATCGTAGGCGATGTGCAAGGTCTGGGTGGTTTTGAACGAGTGCTGCCACACGCGGTAAATACACATGAAGCGGCAGAAGAAATGCCGTACCACGGCGAGATTCACCAATATAATCAACACAAACACGGCATAAATCCAATACAGCGACGCAGCGAGGCGGGTGTCGTCCCGGATGGTGAGAAATGACCAGATTACCGCGGGCGGATAAAAATACAGCAATGGAATGAGCGCCAACAGCAACGCGGCGCCCAAAAACAGCGCCCCCAGCATCACCCAGTTCAGCCATTTTTGTTTGCCGGCCGAGACGCGCACGCCTGCGCCGTCCAGACTCACCTCGGCGTGCTTGCCCAGGAAGCGCCTGGTCATGCGATTCGCCCACTCGGACATGGTGTTTTGCGGGCACACCCAGCCGCAGAACGCCGTGCCCAGCGTGGAGTAGGTCATCACCAGTACGCTCGACAGCGCGACCCAAAATCCCACCACGATGAAGAAATCGGCGAACCAGATTTGCCGGCCCAGCACCACAAACGTCGCGGCGGCGGGATCTATGCGGAACAAGCCGCTGACCGGAATCATCACCGCCAGCGCCAGCGCGCCCCACTGCGCGGCGCGGCGCGTAATACGCAGGCGGTTGCCGTCCGCGACCGGACGCGTCTCAACCGGACGCGTCTCGACCGACACCTTGATGCGGCTTAAAGCCTGGTTGGCGCTGACGCTCATAGCGTTATCATTCTAGCATAGGCTTCACATGGCTTCGGTGGCAGCCATAGGGTTTGACAACCCGCGCTTCATGGAGTGCTCAACAATGCGCGGATTTCTTTATCCAGCGGGCTCACCTGAGCCAGCCGCGCGCGGTACTGCTCGGCGGCGGCGCTGTTCCCGGCGGCGCGCTGCAAATGCCATAATCGGCGCAGGGTGTCGGCGTGGTCGGGGCGGATTTCCAATATCGCCTGTAACGCATCCTGCTCGCTACGTCCGCTTGCGCGCGCCCGCGGCAGGGTGGCGTACATGGCGTCGGCCAGCGCGAAGCCGATCCAGCGGTCACGGGGATTAGCTGCATAAGCAAGGCGCAGCAGCCGGGCGCCCTCATCGCTGCCGCGCAGCGTCAGCAGCCAGCCGCGCAGCGCCAGCTCGCTGGCGCCATACGCGCGCTCAAACGCGGCGCGATCACCGGCTGCGATTCCCAATTCCTCGGCGGCGGTGTCCAGCGCCGGCCGCGCGTGTAATAATTTTTCCAGCAGACGCGCCAGATCCAGTTCGCCGCCGTAGCGCGCGCGCGGCAGACGGTATTCAATGTGTGGCGCCCATTCATCCTGCACCGGACCGGCGCTGGCGTTTATTCTTCCCCAGTAGCGCCCCAGCCAGGTCGCGGCGCCTTCGCCGCCGGTCGCCTCGCTTTGCGCCGCATTGCTCATGCGCTGTAAATTGGCCAGCATGGCCGGCGCGCCCGGCAGGCTGTTCTTGGGGCCGACGAGCGCCAGCCTGAAACCATCCATGAACAGCACGGCTGCGGGAAACTCCTGCTTGAATCCGCGCAGCACGCTGTCCAGCGACTCGGCGTCGAATTGATTCAGCGCCAGCCACTGCACGAATAATCCGTTCTCATTGAGGCGCGCGCGCGCGCGCGCGAACTGTTGCGTGGTCAGCAGCGCGCTGTGCCCGGCCAGATCGGGATGAAACAGGTCCCCCACGATCACGTCGTACTGTTGGGCATCGGCGCGCAAGTAACGCCGTGCGTCATCGCGCACGATGCGCGTGTTTCCCGACACGCCTTGATTGAGCGGCGCGAACAGCGGCATGGCCTCGATCACGCCTTGCGCCAGTTCCACCGCCGTGCGTGTGAGGTCTGGAAACGCCAGTGAACCGGCCACGGAAATTCCCGTGCCCAGGCCGAGAAACAAAACCGAGCGCGGCTCCGGGTGCAGCAACAGCGCCAGGCGCGCCTGATTCTGTTGTACGGCCACCGCGGCCTGATCGGTCGCCGCGTCCATGCGCTGCAAGTCGGTAAGCAGCACGCGCTGTCCCGAGGGGCGCTCCACCACGTGCGTGATGGCAAGTGCGTCTTCGTGACGGAATAGTTCCCTGCTAAAGGCCAGTGTTTCGGGCAATAGCCGCCCGGCGGGCGGTAGCTCACGCACCGGCCAGGCCATTAATGCTATGAAGATTGCCCCGGCGCCCCAGGCCGTAAAATGCGCGCGGTGCGGCGTGATCCAAACCGCGCCGCACAGCAGCAACAGTAACGCGGCCACACCCACGGTCGTGGGCGCGCCGAACAATGGCATCAACACCGTCCCGGCCACTATCGCACCGAGCGCCGCGCCGAGCGCATTCACACCGTACAGCCAGGGGCCGCTGTCGCCACCGAGGCGTTGCGCGAGCAGCGGCAACCAGGCGCCCAAGGCAAGCGTCACGGGCAGGGTGAGCGCGGTGAGGGCAAGGCCCTGCAGCGTCAGCGCATGCAGCAGTGAATGAAAATTACCCTGCTCCGCCCAGGCCGCTGTCCATGGCACAAACCACAGGCTCAGCACGGCAAATCCGGCGGAGGCGAGCGGTAGCAAGGTAAACCAGGCTGGATGCTGCATACGGCGCGCCATGAGACTCCCCAGCCCTATGCCAAGCAGAAACACCGCCAGGATCAGCGCCAGCACGTATTCCGTGCGCAGCAGGATCATGCCCAGCAGCCTGGTCCAGGCCACCTCCAGCATCAGCGCCGCCGCGCCTACCAGCGCATAGGCAAACAGGTTCCGCGCTGCGGGGCGGATGCTGCGCGCGAGGCGATCAGGCCTGAGACGCGCCGCGGGGGCCGTGGCAAGCAAGGCGGCCATGACCGCTATCACGAAACTCAGCGCCGCCACGGTTTGTATGGCCTCTGTCCATCCCAACACGGGCAGCAACCAGAGCGGCAAGAGCGCACCCAGCACGCCGCCCGCCGTGTTTATCCCATACAGTTCGGCCACGTTGAAGCGCGCTACGGCAAGGCTTTTCAGCATCAACGGAAAGGTCATGCCGAGCGCGGTGGCTGGAATCAACAGTAACACCAGCGTCGCTGTTCCCTGCGTGAGGTACCAGGCGTTCAGTGACAGCCCCGCGGCGAGATTGTTAAGCGCGCCGTCCACGGCATGAAAGATATGGGGCGAAAGCAGGGCGAACAACGCCACCGCCCCTTCCAGTCCCGCATACCAATATAATGGTACGCTGGTACGCGCGCTGACACGCACACCGACCAGGCTGCCCGCGCCCAATCCGGCCATGAAGGCCGCGACCGTGACTACCACGCCGAAGATGCTGACGCCGAATTGCAAGCCCAACATGCGCGCCCACAGCACTTGATAAGCCAGCGCGGTCAGTCCGGAGAGGCCGTACAGGAGGGCAAGCGTCCAACCCCAGGTATTCCAGCGCATGTGTGTGGGAAGACTATGCACGCCTGGGCGCGTGATTCAGAAGGGATAGAACCACATCACCGCGACGACGGCGTGAGCCAGCGCCAGGGTGAACGATGCACTTATAGCCATTACTTCGTTTCGTCTTGATCTGTGTCCTGCGCGCGTCTGGCGCGCCGCCAGTATAGCCAGACAGTGAGCGCCAGCGGCACCAGCACCAGCGGCAGCAGAAACAGGAAGCCGTAAAACACGGTATCGAGCGTGACATGCAGGTAGCGATAGCTGTCCACGGCCTGGGCGTTGCAGGAAAACGTGAGCAGGAGCAGTGCGGAGACCAAGCGTTTACGGTTCATGTGTGTTGCATCCCTTCGCTACGCTCAGGGCAGGCTCTGCGCGCAACGGAAGCCAAAAAAATCCGAGGCGTAATTAGGCAGGGAATAGTTGCGGTGATAGCTGGAGGTGGAGAACGGGTCGCTCTTCCACGACCCGCCGCGCATCACCTTGTAGCGCTCGCCGGTCAGCAGTAAATCCACCACCTTGAGGCTGCGGTCCCCGGTGGACGTGGCGATACCTTTTTTAGCTTGAAACAATTCCGCCGCCGCGCTGCTGCCCTCATAAGGCAGTAAATCGTCCGCCGTCCACTGGCTCACGTTGCCCGCCATATCCATCACCCCATAAGGGCTCACGCCTTGCGGGTAGCGGGTAACTTCCGTGGTGGCGCCGACATTGTAATAGGTATTGAGGCGGCTTGCGTCCATGGTATCTCCCCACGGCCAGCGCCGCCCATCCGCGCCGCGCGCCGCCTTTTCCCACTCCGCCTCGCTGGGCAGGCGTTTGCCCGCCCATTGCGCGTACCTTTGGGCGTCATGCCACGACACCATCGTCACCGGGTGCAGCTCCCTGCCCTTGGGTAGCTTCCCTTCCGTCCAGTTTTCCGGGGGACGGTGTCCGGTCGCAACGACAAAACGGGCGTACTGGGCGTTGCTCACAGGGTATTTATCAATCTGATAGGCGGGCAAGGTCACGCTGTGCTGCGGCCGGTTTTGATCGTTGGCGCGCTCGCTGTCGGTGCCCATGATAAACGACCCGGCGGGGATTGCGATCATGCTGTTGATCTCCGCCCACTGTACTGGCGTAAGCAGCGCCTCGACCTCCTCCGGCGTGTACAGGCTCAGCACCGTCCTGGCCTCACCGGCCCGCCGCACCGCCACCTCGCCCGCCGCGCGGATACGCGATCTTTCCTCCTTGAGATCGTAGGTGGCCTTGCCGCGCATCTCCGCGAGGCGGTTGGCGCTGAGCTGCGCCACGTATATTATGCTCACGCCTACCATGGCCAGCGCCACGCAGGTGATGAGCGTGGCTATCAGATAGCGCTTGCGCTTCAAACGCCCCGCGCCGCTTAACGGTTGCTTGGCTAACTTCATGGTGATGCGACTGACCGCTGCTATGGGCGGTAGGGCTTGCCCGTCAGTTTTTCGTATTCCGCCTTGCGTGTCTGCTCCAGATACCAGTCCTGCACCTTGAGACTCGCCATGTAGGCCGCCAGGGTGCGGCGCTCCTGTTCGCTAAGGTGGGCATAAGAGGGCATACGGTATTGTGGCTTGAGCCGGGTGGGCAGGATGGCCTGCGGGCTGGGCACGGAAAAATAATTGTAAAACCACTGTTCGTCGCGCAGCGAGCCAATGCCGTCCAGGGCGGGGGCGGGCACCGATTCAAACATATTGCGCACCGTCCACAGCGTGTGGCAGTTCTTGCACTCCAGCCTGCGGTATAAACCCCAGCCGGTGCGCGCCAGCTCGGGAGAAGCGGTGCTATAGAAGGGGATGCCCGGATCCGGCTGCCTAGTGGTTCCGAGTTGCCACAAGCCGCTGCCCACGGCCCACAGGACCACCACGCCGATTAAGGCCCATACCCATTTTTCACCCTTGCGCACGCGCTAATCGCGGCCCCGTGCGCGGCCGCGCGCGCTCATGATCTCGTCGCGGCGCTTGATCTGCTGCGCGATCACTTCACGGCTCTTGGCGTACTCGGCCGGGTCCATTCTGTCTTTGTCGTCCTCCGTGAACATCACGTATTTGATGTCTTCATCAAATTGCTCGTTGCGCATCGCCCAGCGGATGCCAAACGCCGCGGTAATTATGATCAGCCCGCCCACCACCAGCCATAAATAAATCGTCCAGCCATCCACGAATAAAAAATCCGTCATTGTTCCACCCTCCTAAATCAGATAACCGCCCAATAATTGCAACGCGCCAAAGATCACCGCCACCACGATGCCCAGAAAGATCCAGGCAAACAGCCACTTCTCGCCGCGCTTCAATCCTTTGACATTCTTTCCCGCCATAAATCCCACCGCGATGGAGGCAAACAATATGATGGCGAGCAGCATGAAGAAGAACACCCCTATGCTGAACTGCTGGCTGTACAGACTGTCTATGCCGCGGTCTTCACGCAACGGGTTTTGCGCCTCTACCAGCACACCGGCGTGGGGCGCAGCCTCGGGGAGTTGGCTATTCAGATCAGACATAACTGCCTTCAAAACAGAGAACAGAGGCAAGAGAAAAGATAAATGTGTAAAACACCCTACCGCTGGCCAGCGGTAGGGTGTTTGGCTGAATACTGCGTGGCAGGTTACTGCTTTTTCTTCTTGTGCAGATTGGGTGCGTAACGGTCCACGATGAAGCTGTACAGCACCGGCACAAGCAGGGCGATCAGCGCCGCTGCGGCCAATACCACCGGGGGGTTGTCGAAGTTTATCATCATGCTACTCTTCTCCTCTGGCCGCTCAACTCGGCGATTTCAGCATCGCTCAGCATGCGCTCATTGCCATGTCGTGGCTGTAAGGTGCTGGGCGGCAGGCGCTTCACCACGATCAACACCGCGATGCAGAAATAGATCAGGTATATCATTGCGGATCCGTAGCCTTGATCCCACCAAGGCTGCTGGCGCTCCTGGGTGCCGTCCGCGCGCATATTGCCCTCGAAGTTGGCCAGCAGGATCTTGTCGCCCACCACGGTGTAGTCATCCAGCACCACGCCCTTGACCTTCAATGCTTCGATCTGCGGACGCAGCACACGCAGGTCATCCATGCTGATGGGGTGATTGATGTGTGGAGTGGCGTACTTGGAATCGTTTTGTTTCGCCGTGTCCACCAGGTAACTCATCTTTTCCTCATCGGTGGCGAGCGCCTGCACCTCGGGGCTGTCCATCATCGCCACGAACTCTACGTAAATGGCCGCGGTCGGGCGCTGTCCCCACAAGGGGGCGGTGATGAGGAACGCCGAGATGATGGTGAGCACCAGCAGATACACCACGGGCTGCGGCAGACGATTGTTGTTCTCGGTGAGGCCGCCCAGGCTTTCGCCCTCCCAGATCTCCATGGTGGCCTTGTTGCTCGCGTCGTCGCTCAAGGTACGTAACGGGTTATCAAATATCCAAGCCATGATATGTTCTCCTCTACTTCAGGTTCAAGACAAAGTCTATCAGATAGCGGGCTTCGCTGTCCCGCGCTGGCAGCGGCACTTCAGGCGGGGTGATGCGCTCGCCGCGGCGGTATTCTAAAAATTCCTTGCGCCATGCGCGGTAATCAATCTCATTGCCATTGGCATCCACCTTGCCCCACAGGTAATCAAAACGCGGCATGATGGAATGCGGCTGCACCAGGCGCGGATTGAAGAAGTGCATCATCATCCACTCCTTGGACGAATTGCGTGAACCCACGCGCAACAGGTCGGGCCCCTTGCGGTCGGAACCGAACGCGGTCGGAGACTCGCCGTTGAAGTCACCCAGATAGGGCGGCGCGCCGAAGGACTGGAAGTCCTGGGTCTGCTCAGGCAGTAGGGTATGGCACCACCAGCAGCCCTCGCGCACGAAGATCGTCTTGCCCGCGCCGGCATAGCTGGTGTTAGCGTCACCGGCCGCGGCCAAGACCGCATCCGGCGTCCAGCCGCGCGTGGCGGTGGCGTTCTCTATGTAGGGATACTCGGCGCCGTTGTAGGTGCCACGCCGCAGCAGAAACACGGTGCCCTGCTCCACGCTCGCCTCGTTGATCCTGCCCTGCTCGATGCTCAGGTGGTCGATGCCCTTACCCAGCACCTTCGGGGTCGTTAGGCCGCTCGGGAAAGGCATACCCGAACTAAATACGTAAGCGGTGACGGGCTCCATGTCAGCGCCGCTGGCCGGGTCTTTCTTCAGCACCACCTTGCGCGGCGCGCTGGCGCCTTGAAGGAGCGGATCGGTCAAGGTAAAGCTGGTGCTATAGCCGTAGGTCAACTGCTTGCCCAAACCCACCTCCGTGGAACCCACCGCCATGATGTAGATGCTCGGCATCACCAGCACGATGAACATCGAGAGGCTGAGCGCTGCGCCGAACATCACGGCGCCGATTCTATATTCTCTAAAGGCCACGTTCTTATACTCCCTTGAGCAAAGTGATCAACGTTCGTAGGCCAGTTCATGCACCATGCGCCCGGCCGGCACCGGGGTGCCTTCGCGCGCCGTCATGTACATGTTGTACAGCCACACGCAGTTGCCCAGGAACACCAGGGTGCCGCCGAACCAGCGCGCGATCATGTACGGATGCTCGGCCGTCACGATGTCAATGTAGGGCACCTCGTAAATCTTGCCCGCGCCCTGGATCAGGCCCGCGATAGTCATCGAGATCCAGTAGATCGAGAAGCCGATCAGCAGCATCCAGAAGTGGAAGTTGGCCAGCGCCAAGGAGTATAGCTTGCGCTTCATAACCACCTGCAGGCCATAGTACACCGCCGCCACCTCAATGAAGGTGGAGAAGCCGAGCAGCGCCAGGTGCGCGTGCGCCACGATCCAGCCGGTGCCGTGGATGTACCAGTTGATGGAGCGCGTCTGCTGGAAGCCGCCTTGCATGTTGAGCGGGATGGCCAGCAGCACGCCGGTCACGGTGAAGCGTATCTCGATGTTCTCCACGAACATGTTCCACTTGCCCTGCATGGTGAGCAGGATGTTGGACACGAAGGCAATCGCCGGCACCATAATCAGCACGCCTTCCACCGAGGCGAACGACTTCAGCCACTCCGGCAGCGGCGCGGACATCAGGTGATGCGCGGCGGGGGTGGAGTAGAAGATCACAATGGACCAGAAGTGCAGGTGACCGATGCGGTGCGAGTAGAGCGGATTGCCGGTGATCTTGGGAATGGTGTAGTAGGCGATGGCCGCGGCCACCGGCGTGATCCACAGCCCCAGAATATTGTGCGCATTCCACCAGGTGAGATAGGCCTCGGTCAAGCCGGTGAGGTGGAAATATTCCGGCAGGTTGCCGACCAGCAGCACGATCAGCAACATGAATATCGAGGCGGCGAAGAACCAGTTGGTGGTGTAGATACCCTGGGTGCGGCGGTGGGCGATGGTCATCCACACGTTGATCGACACCGGCAGGAGCACGCCGAACAGAATGATCAGATCGATGGGCCAGATAAAGTCGGAATACTCACGCCCCGAGGTCATGCCCATCCACAGCGTGGTCAGTCCTATCGCCAGGCTGACGTTCCAGATCATGCAACTCCACACCCCGAGCTTCTCCGACCACAGCTTGGTGTTGCCGAGAGCCGGGGTCATGTACATCATGGCGGCGACGAAGGCCATGGATATCCAGCCGAAGATCACCGCCATCACGTGCACCTGGCGCATCTTGCCGAAGGCGAAATACTCGAAGCCGGTGACCCAGTCGGGGAACGCGAGCTTGGCGGCGTTGAACGAACCCAGGCCGGTACCGATGATGAACCATACGATGGCAGAGAACGAGAAGAACAGCGTCGCGGTGCCCGGAGGGATGTCCTCGTTCCTGGCAAACATATATTTCATCAACATGTTGAATACCTCATCACACAATAAAATCGTTCATTCGTGTCCGCCTGGACTTAATTTTTGGCGGGCGCCGGGCAACAGGGCGTAATCAGCCCGCGGTTGCCGACCTTGCCGCATACCGTGCACGGGATCATCAGGTACCAGGCCAGCCACATGCTGGAGAAGGCGGAGACCATGGCGAAGATTGCGGCGATTGCTGCTAACATTGTTATTGGCTCCAAAAATTCGCAGTGTGAACTGGCTGTAAAGTCATGCCGCCGGACGGCCTAGTGACCATCGCCGCCGCCTTGGATTTTCGTCATCTTATCATGACCATGGATAGCCGCCAATAATATCCAGATGAAGGCGATGCCGAACACCAACATGGTCCAGGTCATGAAACCGTTGAAGTAGCCGAACGGGTTGAAAGAATGCCAACCCCAGCCGCCCCACTCGCCGAATCTGCCGCGCCCCAGGTTGGCCATTAGATAAATCCCGAACACGCTGCCGTTCCCCATCCCCACCACCATGCCTACCACTAGGCTCAGAACGAGGGACTTTCTTACCATGTTGACTTGTTGTGCCATCCCGGTCTCCGGTTAAATTAATCAAGCTTGTTGACGCGGCCCCATTTGCCTCGGCTGCGTTCTTTTCAGAACTCTGCTAAATTTACCGTGATTATAAGATAATTTCAACCCCTTTATGTTTATGCCTAATTTTATGAAAGAACTGCTGCTTTACTGTTTGGCCGCCGTGGCCGGGCTTACCGTACTGGGTTACTCGGTGCACATGTTCATCGGCGGCCTGGTCAGCCGCGCCACGGAATACACGGTGATCGCCATCGTCTGCGCCCTCGGCGCCGCGGTAATGGGCTTTATGGCCTGGGATGTGATCCAGCGCCGGCGCGGGCTGCGCTGAGCCGCGCTACGGCTATTTGTACGGGGCGAATGCCTCCGTCACTTGCCGGTAGGTGGCCTGATCCGCGAACTGGCCGCGGTGAAACACGAACTGGAGCGGGTTCCCCAGCGGGTCCTTGCCGGACAGCCCGAAGGACTTGCCTTGGGTGTCGGTGTAAAAACGCACGTCCTTCACCAGGCTCACACGCTCACCGCCGCGCAACTCCAGGCGCACCTGCTGCGGGCTGACTTCCAGCGCCACCGGCGCGGAGGGCAGCAGCATGAGGCGCGTCTTGAGGATGCGGTTGGCGCCCGCGATGAAGAAAAACGAGGCCATGAAGAACAGCACATAGGCCACGCCCTGATTTTCACCGTACCAAAGCCTCAGGGCGAGCAGCCCCAGCACCGCGACGGTAGGCACATACAGCAACAGGTCCCAGACCATACCGGCCTTGTCCCGCATCAATGCATAGCGCGCGCCCGTCATCAGCGGATCAGCCGGCCGCGGCGGGAAGAAGCTTGATGATCTGCGCCTCCAACTCGCCGAACATCACGCGCCCGGCCTCGACGTAACGCACAGTCTGGTTTTGATCTATCACGTAGGTCCATGGGTCGCCCATCACGCCGTAGGACTTGAAGGCCTGTGGGTTCTGGTATTGATCCATATGCAGAAACAGTACGCGGCCTTCATATTTGTTGAGCATCGCCTTCAGCATCTGCAACTGCTGGTCACAGGGCGTGCAGTGACCGGGCGTGGCGAAGGCGAGCACGATGGGCTTGCCGGTTTCAAGCGCCTGATCGAGCGAGTACTCATACATGCGCGCGTCGGGGCGGCGATAAGTGGTGATCTTGCTGAAGTCGCCGCCGGCATCGGCCAGCGTCTTGGTGGCGAGGGCCGGCGCCTGTTGGCCGACCTTGAGCAGGGTGCCGCCGTCGCAGCCGGCCAGCAGCAGGGCGGCGCACAGGAGGCCAGTAACTCGAATATTCATTGCCGCCAATGGCGCGCGGTGCGCCACAGATTGTAGGCCCAGATCATGTTCGAGAGCAACACCAGGCTGCCGAACAGCCCCACCGCGATCATGAACGGGCGCACGATTTTATTGGCCTCGTCCAGACCCATGGTTTGGCCGGCAAGCCCGCCCAGACTGCCCGCCAGCACAAACGACGCCACCATGCCGAGCAGGCCGAAATTGTGGACCCAGAAGTGGATGTTGACCAGGCGCAGACTGTAGATGTTGCGCCGGACAATGCGCGGAACGATATAGTACACCGCCGCGAAGATCGCCATCTCCACCCAGCCCAACAGGTTGAGGTGGCCGTGGCCGAGCATGATGAGGTGGCCGTGCGGCTGATGGTTGATGAACTCGCGCAGTTCAGGGAGCATGCCCACCGCCACCCCCCAGGAAAAGCCGATGATGCTGTAAATGACGCAGGCCACGATAAACCACAGAATGTAGCGGCGGTACTGCGTGTCTTGCCCGAAGTCCTCACTCATGCGACGGCCTGTGTTCCTGCCGCGGCGGCACACGCGTCTCCTGGTACTTGTCCTTCCAGGTTTGCGGCGCCCAGAAGTTGGCCAGACGCTTCACCAGGGCCTCGCCTTCCTGGGGCGGTTTTTGCGCCATGGCGGAGCCCTGCTCGGCCTTGAGTTCGGACAGAAACACCGCGATGTCGTACAACTCCTGGGGGGGTAACTGCGCGACGTAGGCCGCCTCCTTGGGCCACGGGCCGTGATCCAGCGTTATTCCTCCCTTATAGTTGGCCTCGGGATGTTTTAAAAAATCCTCCAGCCATTGCTGACTTCTGCGCGAGCCGATGCCGTCCAGGAGGACGCCGTTGCTGGTGCCGTTACGCATGGCGCGGTGGCAGGCGGTGCAGTTATTTTCACGAAACAGCTTGGAGCCGCTCAGCCCCTCGGCGGAGAAATCAAACGAGGTACGCGAGGCGAACATGGGATTGGGCATTTGATGACGCACTATCTCCAGCACCACGTATCCGATCACGGCCAGCACGAAGAACGCGCCGAACACGGCGAACAGGATTTTCTCGCCCGGCTTCAGTGATGGTGTATTCATTACGGCATCTTCGATAGGGGGTTACGGATTGCGCACCAAAATTAAAGGGCGGGTGATAACCCGCCCTTTATGAGACCGTCTTTACTGCAAACAGTTCGATCAGTGCGCGCTGGCGCCCGCCGCTGCCGGCACAGGCTGGTGCGGCTGACGCGAGTTGCCTGGTGAGATGGGTGGCGCGCTGGTCAGATAAGCGGCGACGTTGTAGATGTCCTCATCTTTGAGCTTGCTCGCCACGGCGCGCATCGCCGCCAGGGGATCGTTGGCACGGCTGCCATCCCTCCATTTCTTCAGTTGATTCACCAGATAGACATAACGCTGTCCGCCGATGGTGGGGAAGATCGGCAACGCGCCGCGCCCGTTGTACTGGTGGCAACTGCTGCACGCCGGCACGTTCTGCGCCGGGATGCCGTACAGCACGATGCCCTTGCCGAGGTGCCTCTCGCCCACCGGCACCGCGCCCGCGGCCTTGATCTCTTCCAGATTAGAGGCGGAGGCGAGCGCATCCTGACGGAGGCCGGCCGCATACGCCGCGACGTCGGCCTTGTCCTGATCCGACAGGGCCCTGGCCACGCCATTCATGACGCCCATGGTGGTATCGGTGCGGAGGCCGGCGGCGAATTCATACAACTGCTTTCTCAGGTAGACGAAACCCATGTCGGCCAGACGCGGCGTGCCCATATTGTCATCGCCCAGACCTGTTTCCCCGTGGCAGGCCATGCAGGGTGGCGCCTCGCCCTTGCCTTCCATGAAAATCTTCTGCCCGGCCTTGACATTGGCCACCAGTTTGAGCGTCTCGCTGGGCATGGGCATGGACGCAGGCGCCGCGGCTTCAGCGGCAGGCACCGCGGCTTCAGCGGCTGGCGCTACGGCTTCGGCGGCTGGCGCCGCAGCCTGTTCTTCGGACCACGCCACGCCGAAGGTGGCGAGCGCAGCGGCCACTAATAGTGCTGTTAAAAACCGATACATGGAAAACTCTCCTCCGTATTTTCAGGATTTCTTTTTAATCGCGATCTTATACCCGACGATGGCGATGGTGAACACCACGGCGATAATGATACCGTAGATAATCAACACATCGCCCGTGCTGTACTCGATAGAGTCTTTGGCCAAATTCACAGATAGATCGAACAAGCTACACCTCCCTCAAAGCGCTTTGATATGACGGGACAAAAGTTGTAATATTTAAATTATGCCACGAGATTTCCATACGATGCAAGCGCGCCGCGCATTGGCCGCCGTCCCTGCCCCGCAACCCCCGTGACAGTCCCCACGGCGGCCGGCTAACCTTATGGAAATAAAAGATTTTGTCGTCTTCATCATTCTGTTCATCTTCGCTGACATCGTGTTTTACGTGGTGGTGATGAAGGGTCTGATGGTCAAGAGCATCACCGAGGAAAGCCCTCTGGATAAGCGGCGGCGCGAGCTGCGGGAGGGCGAGCCGGGCTACTCCGGCGAACTGTACCATACCGCGCCGCTCAAGGCGGTCATGCCGCTGTTCGCCGCAGCGCGGGGCAATCTCGCCGAACAGGCGCAGGACTTGACCCTGGTGATGCGCGAGCAGGTGGAGCGGCTCAGCATGCGCAATCTGCGCGCCGTCGCGCCGCGCGATCTCATCGCGGGGGAGGGCAAGCGTCTGGAGCTCGGCATCAGCCACGACATCATCGCGCCCGTCATGCGCGCGCTCAATCAGGCCGCACCGGCCAACGTCACCACCTTGAAAATCGGCGCACAGCTTGCGGCGAGGCTCTCCGGCGCCGGGTTCCGCATCACCGCGCTCACCCCCATCGAGCAGACCCTGGCCGGGCATCCCAGCTTGCAGTGGGCCTGGGAGGTGCTGCCCCTGCGGGGCGGCAAGCGCACGCTCGCGCTGGATGTCGCCTTGAAGATAAAGATTCCCTCCGGCGAGGAGACGCACGTGTACTCCTGGCCGGAGCTGGAAGTGAAGGTCGAGTCCAACCACTTTTTCACCGCCAAGCACTTTGTGAAAAACCGCTGGAAGCCCGTGCTCGCAGGCGCTTCCGTGATCGCTGCGGGCTTATACGCATGGCTGCGCTGGTAAGCCGCTCTTTTCCAGAGGGCGGGATATAACATGCAAGACCAGCCCCTCCACCTTCTCCGCACCGTCTTCGGCTACGAACGCTTCCGCGCGCCGCAGGAGGAGGTCATCCGCGCCCTCATGGCGGGCGCTGATGCGCTGGTGCTCATGCCCACCGGCGGCGGCAAGTCGCTGTGCTTCCAGATTCCGTCCATCGCGCGACCGGGCACGGGCGTTGTGATCTCGCCGCTGATCTCGCTGATGCAGGATCAGGTGGCGGCGCTCAAGCAGGCCGGGGTGCGCGCCGCCTTTCTCAATTCCACGCTCGATGCGGCCACGGCGCGCGCCATCGAGCAGCAATTGTTGAACGGCGAACTCGATCTGCTCTACGTCGCGCCCGAGCGCCTGATGACCGAGCGCACGCTCGACCTGCTGGCGCGCTCGAAGATTGCGCTGTTCGCCATTGACGAGGCGCACTGCGTCTCGCAGTGGGGCCACGACTTCCGCCCCGAATACATCCAGCTCTCGGTGCTACACCAGCGTTTCCCCAACATCCCGCGCATCGCGCTCACCGCCACCGCGGATGAGCCCACGCGGCGCGAGATCATCGCGCGCCTCGCACTCGAAAACGCGCGCGTGTTCATCAGCGGTTTCGACCGTCCCAACATCCGCTACCGCATCGCCCAAGGCGGCGGCAGCGCGCGTGAACAATTGCTGCGCTTCATCCGCGCGGAACACGCGGGCGACGCCGGCATCGTCTACTGCCTGTCGCGCAAGCGCGTGGACGAAATCGCCGCCTGGCTCGCAGCCCAGGGCCTGGACACGCTGCCCTATCACGCCGGGCTGTCGGCCGAGGTGCGCGAGCGTAACCAGTCGCGCTTCATCAACGAGGAAGGCGTCATCATCGTCGCCACCGTCGCCTTTGGCATGGGCATAGACAAACCCAACGTGCGCTTCGTCGCGCACCTCAACCTGCCGAAGAGCATCGAGGCCTATTACCAGGAAACCGGCCGCGCCGGGCGCGACGGCCTGCCCGCCGACGCGTGGATGATCTACGGCCTGCAAGACGTCATCACCCTGCGCCAGATGCTGGAAAGCTCCGAGACCGACGCCGCGCACAAGCGCGTCGAGCGCCACAAGCTCGACGCCATGCTCGGCCTGTGCGAGCTCACCACTTGCCGCCGCCAGGCGCTGCTCGCGTATTTTGATGATGCGCAGCCCCGCCCCTGCGGCAACTGCGACACCTGCCTCGCACCGCCCGAAACCTGGGACGCCAGCGTGCCCGCGCAGAAGGCGCTCTCCTCTGTACACCGCACCGGTCAAAGATTTGGCGTGAACTATCTGATTGACGTGTTGATGGGCAAAGAAGACGAGCGCATCCGGCGCTTCGGCCACGACAAATCGAGCACCTTCGGCATCGGCAAGGAACTGAGCAGCAACGAATGGCGCGGCCTCTTCCGCCAGCTCATCGCGCGCGGCCTGCTCGCCGTGGACCTCGAAGGCCACGGCGCGCTGAAACTCACCGGCGCTTGCCGCCCCGTGCTGCGCGGCGAAGAGCGGTTGTGGCTGCGCCGCGAAGCAAAGAAACCCGAGCCAGCGAAAAAAGCCAAGACCCCACGCGAAGCGCGCGGCCCGTTCAACACGGAGGCCGGCCAGCGCCTGTGGGAAGCCCTGCGCGCCCGCCGCCTGGAGCTCGCCAAGGCGCAAGGCGTGCCGCCCTACGTCGTGTTCCACGACGCCACCCTCGCGGAAATGGTCGAACGCCGCCCGGGGACGCTTGCGGAGCTCGCGCACATCTCCGGCGTCGGCGAACGCAAGCTCAACGCCTACGGAGAAGACTTCCTCGAAGTCATCCTCGCCCATCCGCGTGATGAGAACCAAGCCGCACCCGTCAACGACACCGCCGCCGAGACCCTGCACCTGTTTCGTCTCGGTCTGGACGCCGCCGCAATCGCCGATCGTCGCGGCCTGAAAGAAACCACTATCTACAGCCATCTCACCCAAGCCATCGCACGCGGCGAACTCAAACTGCGCGATGTCGTGCCGCTGGACGAAGAAGACCTGGCCCGCATCCGCGCAGCCCTGCACGCCAGCGGCGGACAGACGCTCAAGCCGGTGTTTGAGGCATTGGGTGGACGATATTCGTATGAGGTGCTGCGGTGCGTGAGGCTGGCGGGATAGGGTCGCATGGGGTGTGCGAATGCACCCCTGTGCCGTTGCCCGTAAAACACTAGCAGCAAGGCTGGGTTATACTTTGTTATCCGTATTTATCCCTTGGAGTCATGATGATCACGCGCACACTGTTCTCGCTTGCCGCTTTGGCATCACTCACTGTTTTCGCCCCGGCTTGTGCCGAGTCCGCGTCCACCGCACCGACTGATTTGGTCATGATCGATGTGCGGGCGGGCGTTGGTGCGGAGGCCAGCGCGGGCAAGCAGGTTTCCGTGCATTACACGGGCTGGCTGTATGATGCGGGCGCACCGAAGCAACACGGCACCCAGTTCGACAGCTCGCTTGATCGCGGCCAGCCGATCACGTTTGTGCTGGGCACCCGGCGCGTCATCCGTGGTTGGGATATGGGCCTGGAAGGCATGAAGGTCGGCGGACAGCGCACCCTGATCATTCCGCCACATCTGGCCTATGGCGGGCAGGCGCGGAGGTTGATCCCGGCTAATGCGACGCTGATCTTTGATGTGGAGCTGGTCGACGTCAAGTAAAAGCTCGCCGAGCTCCACGCACCTATCTATTTCTTAACAGTCGAAATCCCATGTACAGGACTGAATTTCCTTAACGCAACGCTCACCCTCCATGATGATGCATTCCATCTTGCAGCGCATGCATCCCTGCAATTCTTTGGTGCCGGGCTGCTCTGGACTGACGCGCATGTTCTTGTTGAAGCGAGCACCTCTTTCCCGTTCTGGTCTACGATGGTGCGGCCATCATCGACTTCGCAGCTCATACACGCCAGATTAAACGCTTTATTTTATTCCTCGGCAAGCGGCATCGTCGTCGAGTGGGTATGCTGGAATACGATTGGATATGAGAAGATAGCCCATGGCCGGATTCATATTACGTCTGCTGATTGTCGCGCTTGGGCTGTGGCTGGCGTCTGAACTGGTGCCGGGCATTGAAGTGAAAGGCGTGGGGACGTTGCTCGGCTCGGCGCTGCTGCTGGGGATCGTCAATGCCGTGGTGCGGCCGCTGCTTATGATACTTACGCTCCCCATCACGGTGCTTACGCTCGGGTTGTTTCTGCTGGTCATTAATGCGGCGGCGTTGGGGCTGGTCGCGTGGATGTTCGAGAACTTCACCATCGCGGGCTTCTGGTCGGCGTTGTTCGGAGCGATTGTCGTGAGCGTGACCGGGTGGCTGGCGTCGTATTTCATCGGCCCGCGCGGGCGGGTCGAGATTATCGTCGTACAGCGCCGATTATAGGCGTGCTCTGGCTCTGCGGCAAAAACATCGCGGTCAAATCGTTGAGGTAACGTTGTCCTTGCGTGGTGGGGCACACGCCTTGGATATTCCATTCGATCAAGCCGCGTTCTTCGGCCTGTTTGAGTGGTGGCTCGATAATGGAAAGGGACAGGCCGCTGTGTTCGGTGAACAGGCGTAGCGGGAAACCATCCGTCAGGCGCAGCGCGTTCAACATGAACTCGAACGCGGCATCGGCGGGCGCAAGCAGATTCTCTTCACCAATGCGCGCCGGTGTCTCCGATTTATCCATATAGTCGCGCGGTTGTTTGAGTTTTCGCAGGCGTGTGATGGTTTGTTGTTGCGCGTCGCTGATTTTGCCGTGCGCGCCCGCGCCGATCCCCAGGTAATCGCCGAATTGCCAGTAGTTGAGATTGTGGCGCGCGCGCGCGCCTTTCCGCGCGTAGGCCGAGACTTCATAGTGTTCATAACCGTGTTCGGCGATCTCTGTCTGACAGTGGGTTTGCATGTCCTCAATCAGATCATCGTCCGGCAGTGGCGGCGGGTGTAGGTGAAACCAGGTGTTGGGCTCGAGGGTGAGCTGGTAATGCGAGAGGTGCTTGGGTTCCAGGGCGAACGCGGTATGCAAATCCTCCAACGCATCTTTTAAGGACTGTTCCGGCAAACCGTACATCAAATCCAGATTGAAGTTGTCGAAGCCCGCCGCGTGCGCGTGCTCGGCGGCGCGCAGCGCTTCTTTGCGGCCGTGGATGCGGCCCAGGCGCTGTAAGCTCGCATCGTTGAAGCTTTGCACGCCGATGGACAGACGATTGATGCCGAGGGCGCGGAATTCTTTAAACTTCGCGTATTCGCTGCTGCCGGGATTGGCCTCCAGCGTGATTTCCGCGTCGGGCCGGATGGTAAGACGCGCGCGTAGCGCGGAGAACAATTCATCCAGCGCTTCGGGCGAAAACAGGCTCGGTGTGCCGCCGCCGATGAATACGGAAACAATCGGCCTGCCCCAGATGCGCGGTAAATCCTGATCGAGATCGGCGATGAGCGCGCGCACGTAACGGCGCTCATCGAAGTCCATGCGTTTTTCATGCGCGTTGAAATCGCAATACGGGCACTTGCGCTCGCACCACGGTAGGTGGATGTACAGCGACAGCGGCGGCAGCGCCGCGAACTTAAACAGCAGGCTCATGGGCGGCGGCGATGTGTAATGCCTTCAGCATTTTATTGAGCGCCTGCGCGCGGTGGCTCAGGCGGTTTTTCATTTCGGGCGGCAACTCGGCGGAGGAGCAGCCGTGGGTGGGAACGAAAAAAACCGGGTCGTAGCCGAAGCCGTGTTTGCCCTTCGCTTCAAACAAGATGCGCCCCTCCCAAGTGCCCTGGCAAATGATGGGCGTGGGGTCGAGCGCGTGGCGCAGGTATACCATGACGCATACGAAGCGCGCGGCGCGTTCTGCTTGCGGCACTTCGGCCAAATCGACCAGCAGTTTTTCGAGATTGGCCCAGTCGGAGGCGCCCTTGCCCGCGTAGCGCGCGGAGTAGATGCCGGGCGCGCCGTGCAAGGCGTCTACCTCCAGGCCGGAGTCATCGGCGAGCGCGGGCAAACTGGTGTGGCTTGCCGCGTGCCGCGCCTTGATGATGGCGTTCTCGACGAAGCTCAAGCCCGTCTCTTCGGCGTCCGGCACGTTGAACTGCGATTGCGGCACGATCTCGGCCAGCGCACCGGCCAGCGCCTGAATCTCCAGCACCTTGCCGGGATTGCTGCTCGCCAGCACGATCTTAGGCGGTAAGTGCGGCCTTTTGCCTTTGGATGACATCCTGAATTCCGGCGCGTGCGAGTTGCAGCATCGCGGACATTTCCTGCTCGCTGAACGGGTGGCCCTCGGCGGTGCCCTGGATTTCGATGTAACCGCCTGCGTCGTTCATGACCACGTTCATGTCGGTTTCGCAGGTGGAGTCTTCGGCGTAGTCCAAATCCAGCACCGGCGTGCCTTTGTAGATGCCCACCGAGATGGAGGCGACCAGCGCACGTAGCGGATCGCGCGCGAGCAGGCCCTTGCGCTGCAGGCCTTGCAGCGCATCGTGCAGCGCGACGCAGCCGCCGCTGATGGAGGCGCAGCGCGTGCCGCCATCCGCCTGGATCACGTCGCAATCTATAGTGATGGTGCGCTCGCCCAGCGCGGCGAGATCCACCACCGCGCGTAAGGAACGGCCGATCAGGCGTTGTATCTCCAGCGTGCGCCCGCCTTGCTTGCCTTGCGCGGCCTCGCGCGTGGTGCGTTTGCCGGTGGCGCGCGGCAACATGCCGTATTCGGCGGTCACCCAGCCTTGGCCCTTGCCCTTCAAAAACTGCGGCACCTTCTCGTCCACCGAGGCGGTGCAGATGACTTTGGTGTCACCGACCTCCACCAGCACCGAGCCTTCGGCGTGCTTGGTGTACTGGCGTGTGAAACGGAGGGGGCGTAATTGATCGGGGGCGCGGGCGCTGGGACGCATGATGGCGTGTAAAAATTTCTAAAAAGAGAACAGTTTAACACAGACGCCCCGGCGTCTTGCACGCGCGCGCCAATCCACCTAGTATGTGGAACCCCTTCTTTCAAGGCACATAGTAAGCACCGTGATCTCCAGCATGACCGCCTTCGCGCGGCAACAAAAGCAAACCGAATGGGGCAGCCTGGTGTGGGAGCTGCGTTCGGTCAATCACCGTTTTCTGGAGATCGCGCCGCGCCTGCCGGAGGACCTGCGCGCGCTGGAGCCGGAGCTGCGCGAGCGCGCCGGCGCGCGCATCAAGCGCGGCAAGCTGGATTGCACTTTGCGGCTGCAAACCGACCCGGCCAGGAGTACGCAAAAGCTGCACGTCAATCCAGGCGCGGTACAGGAATTGGCGCGCGCCTGCCGTGAAGTGACCACGCTGTGGGGCGCGAGCGCGCCGCCCGATGCGCTAGACCTGTTGCGCTGGCCGGGCGTGGTGCAGGCATCTGAAATCAATCAGGAGCAGCTGGGGGCCCAGGCGCTGGCCTTGTTCGATGACGCGCTCAAAGAGCTGGTGAGCACGCGCGAGCGCGAAGGCGCCAAGCTCGCCGGGTTCCTCGAACAACGCCGGCACGACATGCAGCAGGTGATCGCGCAAGTGCGCGAGCAACTGCCGCGCATCCAGACCGAGCAGCGCATCAAGCTCATGCAGCGTTTGCTGGAGTTGAAGGCCGGTTTTGACCCGGCGCGCATCGAACAGGAAATGCTGATCCTGCTGCAAAAGATGGATGTGGAAGAAGAGATCGCGCGCCTGCAGGCGCACCTGGATGAGATGGCGCGCGTCATGAACGAGAAAGGGCCGGGCGGCAGGCGCCTGGACTTTCTCATGCAGGAGCTGGGGCGCGAGGCCAACACCCTGGGTTCCAAATCCGTGGATCTCGCCACCACGCGCGCCTCCATCGAGCTCAAGGTGCTGATCGAACAGGCACGCGAACAGATTCAAAACATCGAATGAGCGGCGCACTGTACATCGTCGCCGCGCCCTCCGGGGCGGGGAAATCGAGCCTGGTGCAGACGCTCATCAAGACCACGCCGAATCTCGCCGCCTCCATCTCCTACACCACGCGCCCCCTGCGCCACGGCGAGCAGGGCGGGGCGCATTATCATTTTACCGATGAACAGGGTTTCGCGGCGCGCCTCGCGCAAGGCGATTTTCTGGAGCACGCCGTGGTGTTCGGCCATCGCTACGGCACCTCGCGCTCGTTTGTGGAGGAGCGCCTGCGGCAGGGGCTGGACGTGATACTCACCATAGACTGGCAAGGCGCGCGCAGCATCCGCGAGGCGCAGCCGGATTGCGTCAGCGTTTTCATCCTGCCGCCCTCGCGCAAGGCGCTGCGCGAGCGGCTCGCGGCTCGCGGCC
>JBCKVB010000017.1:0-27283 GCA_038924245.1 Gammaproteobacteria bacterium
CGGCTTGCTGATTCACGTATACGCCGCCGCCCTGCTGGAGCGTGATCACCACCGGCTTTTCCAGCGCCGCCGTGGCATGCCTGGCCTGGGCCAGATCCACGGGAATCTGGCCCGTGGAAATAAAGGTGGCGGTGGTGAGCACGATGACCAGCAGCACCAGCATCACGTCCACCAGCGGGATGACGTTGATCTGGTCCAGATCATGATCCACGCCGCACCCCATCCTGGTAGCGGGAGACCAGCTCCTTCACGCGCCGCCGCAGCATGTTGTTCATCGCCACGCAGGGAATGGCGACCAAGAGGCCCACCGCGGTCGCCTTGAGCGCCAGGCTCAGGCCCACCATGATGGTGCGCACGTCCATATTGCCCTCGGTGCCCATGGTATGAAAGGTGAGCATGATGCCGAACACCGTGCCGAGCAGGCCGATATAAGGGGCGTTGGCCGCCACGGTGCCGATCACGGTCAAGCGCCGGGTGAGTTCGGTTTCGAGCGCCTGGGCGCTGGGAAACGCCGTCACGTCAATGCGCCGGTACAGGGACAGCCGCTCCACGGCAATGGCGACCGCCCATAGGCTGAGCAGCACCAGGCTGCCTATGATGCCGTATTCGACCAGACTGGAAAGATAGGACATGACTTAAAATCATACACGAAACTTGATCTGAATGATAATTATAATCATTAAGAATACTTGTGTCAATCCGGCCGCATGGCATCAAGGGGGTGGTTTCATTATTCCAACACCCCGCGGCTTGCCGCAGGCACAAAGCAATGGGGTTCCCAAAGGGGAGAGACGTAGTTCTCCCCTTTGGTCGCGAGCGCGAATTCACTTCGCGCGAAGCGAAATCAAACAGGGGCTAGAGCGGCTTAACGACGGCGAGGATGACGATAGCGGCAAGCAACAGCACCGGCGCTTCGTTCACCCAGCGGTAAAACACGTGGCTTTTGCGGTTGCGTTCAAATTGAAAGTCGCGCATCAGCTTGTAGCAGTAAAGGTGGTAGGCGATAAGCAGCAGCACCAGAAATAATTTGGCGTGCAGCCAGCCCTGGTTGGAGTAAAGCGCCCAGGCATAGTCCCACAGCATCCACAGTCCGAATAGGAGGGTGAGGATAGCCCACGGCGTGATAAAGAAAAACAGTTTGCGCTCCATGACCTTGAAGCGCTCGTTGCCGGCGGCGTCTTCGGTCAGGGCGTGATAGACGAACAAACGCGGCAGGTAAAACAGGCCCGCGAGCCAGGCGGTCATGAAGATGAGGTGTAGCGCCTTGACCCAGGCCATGCGGATTTATTGGGGGGTGCAATCAAAAATTTTTGATTGCACAGCAAAGCCCCCTTCTCCCTCGACGGGGGAAGGATGGGATGGGGGTGAAAAGCGATCAGGTATCACAAACTCGTGCGCGGCGGCTCGGGCAGCATGGAAAGGATTTGCGCGCGCAGTTGCGCCATGTCCATGGCGCCTTGCGCGCGCCGCACGATCACGCCGGCCGGGCTCAGCAAGAAACTGGTGGGTGTGACGCGCACGTCGCCGAAGGCGCGCGCGGCCTCGCCTTCGGCGTCATGCGCGACCAGATACGGCAGTTGGCGCGCGCGCACCAGCGCGGCGATGTCTTGCGGCACATCGTAGTCCATGGCCAGCGCCAGGATCTCAAACCCGCGCGGGCTCAGCTCGCGATGCAGCTCAACCAAATACGGCATCTCGCTCACGCAGGTGCCGCAGGTGGTGGCCCAGAAAGTGACCAGCACCGGCCGGCCGCGCAGACCGGAGAGTGTTTGCTGCGCGCCGTCCAGGGTGGCAAAGCGCACTTCGGGCGCGCGCGTCACACCGGCCGGGGCGAGCCACACGTAGCCCGCCGCCGCGAGCAACGCGATCGTAAACAGGCCGATGAAAAGATCGCGCGCCTTCATGTCACACGTCCAGATTGGACGCCAGCAGCGCGTTCTTCTCGATGAACTCGCGCCGCGCTTCCACCTGGTCGCCCATCAGGGTGGTGAAAATGATGTCGGTGGCCACCGCGTCCTCGATCCGCACCCGCAACAGACGGCGGGTTGCGGGATCCATGGTGGTTTCCCATAGTTGTTCGGGGTTCATCTCGCCCAAGCCCTTGTAGCGCTGCACGGCCAGGCCGCGCTTGGCCTCTTCCATCAGCCACTCCAGCACCTGCTTGAAGCTGTCCACCCCCTGGCCGCGCTCGCCGCGCTCTACCCGCGCGCCGGGACCGATCAGTTGGCGCAGCTCCGCGCCCAACTGAGCCAGGCTGCGATATTCTTCGGAGATGAACAGGTCGGGGGCGAGCGCCTGGCTGTATACCACGCCGTGCTTGATGATGCGCACCTGCGCCTGATAATGGCCCGCCACCCGCGCCAGCTTGAGCTCGTAATGCGCCTGGCCCTGGGCGTTGCATTGCTGCTCCAATTGCGCGAGCCAGGCGTGCGCCTGCGCCTCGTCCTGCAGCGCCTCGGGCGCAAGCGGCGGCAGGTGCAACATGCTTTCCAGCAGCAGCGGGTCATAGCGGCGCGCCAAGCGGCGCAGGGTGTTTTGCAGCGCGTCATAGCGGCGCGCCAAGGCTTCGAGTGGCGCGCCGGTCAAGGCGTTAACGCCCGCGCGCGGGGTGAGGGCGGCGCCTTCCAGCGCGGTCTGCATCAGGTACTCGGCCATCGCGTCGCCGTCCTTGACATAGCGTTCCTGCTTGCCGCGCTTGACCTTGTACAGCGGCGGCTGGGCGATGTAGATGTGGCCGCGCTCGATCAGCTCCGGCATCTGGCGATAGAAGAAGGTCAGCAGCAGGGTGCGGATGTGCGAGCCGTCCACGTCGGCGTCAGTCATGATGATGATGCGGTGGTAGCGCAGCTTGTCCGGGTTGTAATCCTCGCGCCCGATGCCGCAGCCGAGCGCGGTGATGAGCGTGGCCACCTCGGCCGAGGCCAGCATCTTGTCAAAGCGCGCGCGCTCCACGTTCAGGATCTTGCCCTTCAGGGGCAGGATGGCCTGGCAGCGCCGGTCGCGTCCCTGCTTGGCCGAGCCGCCCGCCGAGTCGCCCTCCACCAGGAACAGCTCGGATTGCGCCGGGTCCTTCTCCTGGCAGTCGGCGAGCTTGCCGGGCAGACCGGCCGGGTCCAGCGCCCCCTTGCGGCGCGTCATCTCGCGCGCCTTGCGCGCCGCCTCGCGCGCGCGCGCGGCCTCCATCACCTTGCCCACGATGGCCTTGGCCTCGGCGGGATTTTCCAGCAGGAACTCTTCCAGCTTCTCGCCCAGCACCGATTCCACTACGGGCTTTACCTCGGACGACACCAGCTTGTCCTTGGTCTGGGAGGAAAACTTGGGGTCGGACACCTTGACCGAGAGCACCGCAGTCAAGCCCTCGCGCGCGTCGTCGCCGGTGAGCGCGAGCTTTTCCTTCTTGGCCTCGCGCTCCACATACTGGTTGATGGTGCGCGTGAGCGCGGCGCGAAAACCCGCCAGATGAGTGCCGCCGTCGCGCTGCGGGATGTTGTTGGTGAAACAGAACATGCTCTCCTGATAGGAGTCGTTCCACTGCAGCGCCGCCTCCACCACCACCCCGTCGCGCACCGTGTTCACGTAGCACACCTTGGGATGGATCGGGGTCTTGTTGCGGTTCAGGTATTCCACGAAGGCGCGGATGCCGCCCTGGTATTCAAACAGGTCTTCCTTGCCGCTGCGCTCGTCGAATAAACGAATGCGCACGCCGGAATTTAAGAACGACAGTTCGCGCAGGCGCTGCGCCAGGATGTCGTAGTGAAAATCGGTGTTGTTGGTGAAGATCGTCGGGCTGGGCTTGAAGTACACCTCGGTGCCGCGCTCCCGGCTCTCGCCGATGACCTGGAGTGGGGCGAGCGGCACGCCGAGATGGTACTCCTGGCGGTGCAGCTTGCCGTCGCGGCGGATGGTGAGGCGCAGCACGCCGGACAGGGCGTTCACCACCGATACCCCCACGCCATGCAGGCCGCCGGACACCTTGTACGAGTCGGTGTCGAACTTGCCGCCGGAGTGCAGCGTGGTCATGATGACCTCGGCGGCGGAGACGCCCTCCTCGTGGTGGATGTCCACCGGAATCCCGCGCCCGTTGTCGGTGACGCTCACCCCGCCGTCGTTGTGGATGATGACCGTGATCTCGGTGCAGTAGCCGGCCAGCGCCTCATCCACCGCGTTGTCCACCACCTCGAACACCATGTGGTGCAAGCCGGTGCCGTCATCGGTGTCGCCGATGTACATGCCGGGGCGTTTGCGCACCGCATCCAGCCCCTTGAGGACCTTGATGCTGGTGGAGTCGTAGATGGCGGCTGGCTGGTTCATTTAGAGGGTCTGTAACAGGTAAAATTATAGCCGATTTTCACCCCGCTGTCGCCAGATTTGAGGCTGCGCCGGGCGATGTTCCACGTGGAACATCGAGGTTTTCCGTGCCCTTGTTGCAGCTGGGTTTTACAACCGCATCGGCATCACCACGTACTTGCAGCCGTCCGCCTCCACGCCCTCGATCTGGGCGCTGCTGTTGCTGTCGGTGAGATAGATGCGCACCTTTTCCTGGCCTATCGCGTTCAGCGCATCGAGCAGGTAATTGGCATTGAATCCCACCTCCAACGGCTCGCCCTGATAGTCAATGGCGACGTCTTCCTCCGCCTCCTCCTGCTCCGGGTTGTGCGTGTGCAGGTGCAGCTCGCCCGGCTTGAACTGCATGCGCACGCTGCGGAATTTCTCGTTGGACAGCACCGACGTGCGCACCAGGGCCTGGCGCAGCGGGTCGCGCACCGCCTCGACGCTTTTATCATCGGTGCGCGGCAGCACCCGCTGGTAATCGGGAAAGCGGCCGTCTATCAGCTTGGAGGTGAGCGTCACCGCGCCGGTGATGAAGCGGATGTGGTTGCTGGTGATCTGCACCGTTACTTCACCTTCCTGTTCCTGCAGCACGCGCTGCAACTCCAGCACCCCTTTGCGTGGCAGTATGACCTGCTTCTCCTCCTCGCACGAATGTTGTACCTGCGTTTCACAGAGCGCCATGCGGTGTCCGTCGGTGGCCACGGTGATCAGGCGTCCCGGCTTGAGTTCGATGAGCATGCCGTTGAGGTAATAGCGCACGTCCTGTTGCGCCATGGCGAACTGGGTGCGCTCCAACTGGCGGCGCAGTTGCGCCCGTGGCAGGGTAAATTCCACCTCCGGCTGGAGCTTCTCCAGCGCCGGAAACTCCGCCGCAGGCAAGGTTGCCAGCGCGAAACGCCCCTTGCCGCTGCGCAGCACGCCACGCTCCTTCTCCACGCTGATCTCCACCGCTGCCCCGTCCGGCAGGGCGCGGCAGATATCCAGTAGTTTGCGCGCCGGCAGTGTGGCTTTTCCCGCCTCTGAGGGTTTATCCAGCGGAACCGTGACTATCAGCTCCACTTCAAGATCGGTTGCCGTGACGGTCATGCTGTCTTTTTCCACCACAACCAAAACATTGGAGAGGATGGGTAGAGTCTGTTTGCGCTCCACTACCCCACTTACGAGCTGAAGCGGGCGTAGCAGCATGTCGCGTGTAAGTATAAGTTTCATTTATCTTTACCTAATTAATTATTAATAGTGAGCCGTTTAACTGAGTAAACACTATAAGTCTTTTAAAATCAATTTGTTATGTTATTAAAACGCTGTGGATAACACTATCTCATTTATTGTGTTTCTGTGGATAAAATCTATAAGGATATTTTACCGTGTGTTATTCACAGGATATGTACATCATGATGTCAAGATACGCACAAGCACTGAATACTCTTCTGCGATGCGAGAATCGCTCTCTTTAAGCTCACACACCTTGCGGCAGGCGTGCAGCACCGTGGTGTGGTCGCGTCCGCCGAAGGCGCGCCCGATCTCGGGCAGGCTATTATTGGTAAGTTCCTTGGCCAGCGCCATAGCCACCTGGCGCGGGCGCGCCAAGGTACGCGAGCGGCGCGGCGAGAGCAGATCAGCCACGCGCATCTTGTAGTAATCCGCCACGGTCTTCTGGATATTTTCGATGGTGACCAGCTTGTCCTGTAACGCAAGCAAGTCGCGCAGCGCTTCCTTGGCGAGATCCGGGGTGATGGGCCGGTTGGTGAAGCGCGCGTTGGCGACTACACGCCGCAATGCGCCTTCCAGCTCGCGGATGTTGGCGCGGAAGCGCTTGGCGATGAAAAAGGCGACATCATCAGGTACCCGTGCTTTCATCTGTTCCGCCTTGCTCAATAAGATCGCCACGCGCGTTTCCAGCTCCGGCGGTTCGATGACCGCGGTCAGCCCCCAACCGAAGCGCGAGGTGAGGCGCTCTTCCAGCCCACTGACCTCTTTCGGATAGCGGTCGCAGGTCATGACCACCTGGTGCCGGCCTTCCAGCAGCGCGTTGAAGGTATGGAAAAATTCCTCTTGCGAGCGTTCCTTGCCAGCGAAGAACTGGATGTCGTCTATGAGCAGCGCGTCCACCGAACGGTAGTAGCGCTTGAAGTCGTTGATGGTGTTGTGCTGTAGCGCCTTGACCATGTCCGCCACATAGCGCTCCGAGTGCAGGTACACCACGCGCGCGTCGGGACGGTGCTGCTTGATGTAATTGCCGATGGCGTGCATCAGGTGCGTCTTGCCCAGGCCCACGCCGCCGTAGATAAACAGCGGGTTGTAGGCGCCGGTCAGGTCCTGCGCTGCCTGCAACGAGGCGGCGCGCGCCAGCTCGTTGGACTTGCCCGCCACGAAACTGTCGAAGGTGTATTCCGGGTTCAGCCAGGTCGGACCGCTGTCGCGCGTGCCGCCGCGCGGCGCCAGGCCCTGTTGCGCGGCGCTGGGCGCGGTCGCGGTCTGGCGCTTGGCGCCGACCTCGATCTGTACCCGCGGCGCCCTGCCGTTGGCAAGCTGCACCACGATGGTGTTGATTTGCTCGATGAAGCGCTCGTTCACCCAGTCCAGCACAAAGCGGTTGGGGGCGAGCAGGCGCAGGCTGGCGCCGTCCTCGATGGCATGCAGCGGACGGATCCAGGTATTAAATTGTTGCGGAGACAGCTCGCCTTCCAGACGACCGAGACATTTTTCCCACAGACCCAAAGCGACAACCCCCTCACAAGATGCCGCAAGGCGCCATGCGCCGTGTGGCAGGCGTTCAGTCTATACGGTAAACAGCGCGCGCGCCAGTTGAGCGGGCGGGCGGGCGGGTAAAGCACGCGAGGCAGGCTGCGGCGGGATTTTACATTGACAAGCGAAGCGCCTGGAAATAGAATATATCGTTTATAAATTAAGAAACTAACGCCGTCAGCCGAGAGTTTAGCGCAAACATGAAAAGAACATTCCAGCCCAGTATCATCAAACGCAAGCGCACCCACGGCTTCCGCGCCCGCATGGCGACGCCGGCCGGCCGGTCAATCATTAAGGCGCGCCGCGCCAAGGGACGTAAGCGTCTCAGCGCTTAAACCCCGTTTTGCCGCGCACGCGCCACCCGCGCAGCCACCGGTTGCACCAGCCCGAACAGTACCGGCGCGTATTCGAGAACGCCTGCCGCAGCAGCGACGATACCCTGCAAATCGTGGCGCGCCGCAACGACTGCGGTTATGCCCGCCTGGGGCTGGCGGTGTCCAAGGCCTCGATAAAATCCGCCGCCGCGCGTAACCGGGTGAAGCGCGTGGCGCGTGAATTTTTCCGCCTGCACCGCGAGGAGCTGGGCAATCTCGACTGCGTGGTGCTGGCGCGGCGCGGCGCGGAGCAAAAGACCAGACAGCAATTACGCGATACCCTGCACAAACTCTGGCCCCAGCTCGCCCGATGCAAAAAATCCTGATCGGCTTCATCCGCGTCTACCGCTACCTGCTCAGCCCCTGGGTCGGGCAACACTGCCGCTTTCATCCCAGTTGTTCGTGTTACGCCCTGGAGGCCATCAGCCGCCACGGCGCGCATCAAGGCGCGTGGCTCGCGCTCAGGCGCGTACTGCGCTGCCACCCGTGGCATGAAGGCGGTTATGATCCGGTGCCGTCATCGTTGGCCAACAGGCCACGCTCTATATAAAATGGAAAACAAAAAGCTCATTCTCTATATGGCGCTGGCCTTCGTGCTGCTGCTGATCTGGCAGGCCTGGCAAGAGGATTACGGCGCGAAGCCCGCCACCACAACCGCACAGGCAGTAGCGCCCGCAGCCCCGGTGGATACGCCCAGCGTACCGTCAAGCGCGACCCCCCCATCCGGCGCCGCGCCCGGCCCCGGGGCGGAGGTCTTGGCCAACGACGGACAGCGTATTCGCGTGAGCACCGATGTGCTGCAAGTGGAAATCAGCAGCGTGGGCGGCGACCTGCGCCGGGTAGATTTGTTGGCGTATCCGGTCGCGGCGGACAAACCCGAAGAGCCGTTCCGGCTGTTTAACGAGCAGCCGGAAAAAATGTTCATCGCGCAGAGCGGGCTGTTATCGCAGAACGGCGCGCCCGATCATCACGCCGTGTACCAGGCGGCGCAGACCGAATACCGCTTGGCGGAAAACGCCGACGAGATCAAGGTGCCGCTGACCTGGAACAGTCCGCAAGGGGTGCAGGTGACCAAGGTGTACACCTTCAAGCGCGGCAGTTACGAGATCGGCGTGAGCCATGAAGTCAACAACACCGGCGCCGAGGAGTGGAAGGGACGCCTGTACGCGCAGTTCCAGCGCGCGCCGGAATCAGGTATGTCCGCCTTCATTTACACCTACACCGGCGCGGTGTTGTCGAGCACGGAAAACAAATACGAGAAGGTCAGCTTCGATGACATGCAAGGTGTAAACCTGGCGCGCGATGTGCAGGGCGGCTGGGCGGCGCTCATCCAGCATTATTTCGTGGGTGCCTGGGTGCCGGATGCGGCGGCGAGCAATCATTATTACACCAAGGTGCTGGACGGCCCGCGCTACCTGGTGGGCGTGGTGCAGCCGGAGCAAACTATCGCGCCGGGGCAGAGCGGTACGCTCGCGATCAAGCTCTACGCCGGCCCCAAGCTGCAGGATCACTTAAAAGCAATCGCGCCGAATCTTGATCTCACCGTGGATTACGGCGTGCTTACCATCATCGCACAGCCGTTGTTCTGGCTGCTCAAGTATATCCACGGCGTGGTCGGCAACTGGGGCTGGTCCATCGTGCTGCTCACGCTCATGGTGAAGCTGGTGTTCTATCATTTGTCCGCGGCGAGCTATCGCTCCATGGCCAACATGCGCAAACTGCAACCGCGCATCGTGACTCTTCGCGAGCGCCACGGTGATGACCGCCAGGCGATGGGGCAGGCGATGATGGCGTTGTACAAAACCGAGAAAATCAATCCGCTCGGCGGCTGTTTGCCGGTGCTGGTGCAGATTCCGGTATTCATCGCGCTGTACTGGGTGTTGCTGGAGAGCGCGGAGCTGCGCCAGGCGGACTTCGTGCTGTGGTTGAACGATCTCTCCAGCAAAGATCCGTACTACGTCCTGCCGCTCATCATGGGCGCAACCATGCTCATCCAGATGAAGCTCTCGCCGCCGCCGCCCGATCCGCTGCAGGCCAAGGTGATGATGTTCTTGCCCATCATATTCACTCTTTTCTTCGCCTTCTTTCCGTCCGGGCTGGTGCTGTACTGGGTGGTGAACAATGCGCTCTCCATCCTGCAACAGTGGCACATCACGCGCAAAATAATTGGAACTGACAAGCCACTACTGTCCGGTTGACGAAAAAATAGGCCCGATTCTTCTCGCAACCATCTAATTCAATTGGGCGTGAATTTCGAGCGTGAGTTGAAATCGGCACCACCTTGAAAATGTCGGAGAACCGCATGAATAAAGGCTTTCCACGAACTTCGTCTCAGATTAACCGGACACTACTGCTGACAAGTAACAAAAAAACAGTGGCCACTGGCCGCCGGCCACTGTGTTGATAGACACCATCGTCGCGCCCGCCACCGCGCCGGGACGCGGCGGCATCGGCATCGTGCGCCTGTCCGGCCCGCTGACGGCGCGGATTGCGCGGCAACTCCTGGGAACACTGCCCGCGCCGCGTTATGCCCACTACGGCGCATTCCGCGACCAGCACGGCGAAATCATGGACAGCGGTCTCGCGCTGTACTTTCCCGCCCCGCACTCCTACACCGGCGAAGACGTGCTGGAACTGCACGCGCACGGCTCACCCGTGGTGCTGGATATGCTGGTCAAGCGCGCCATCGCATTGGGCGCGCGCCCGGCGCGGCCGGGCGAATTTTCCGAGCGCGCGTTTCTGAACGGCAAGCTCGATCTCGCGCAGGCCGAGGCGGTGGCCGATCTCATCGCCAGCGACACCGGACAGGCCGCGCGCGCCGCGCAGCGTTCGCTGCAAGGCGAATTCTCCGCGCGCATCAACGCCCTGCTTGAGCACATCACTGGCTTGCGCGCCTATGTCGAGGCCGCGATAGACTTCACCGAGGAAGAGCTGGATTTTCTCGAGCACGGCAAAGCCGCCGCGCGCCTCGACGCGATTGAAACCGAGCTTGAAGCCATCCAGCGCGCCGCGCGCCAGGGTAGCCTGCTGAGCGAAGGCCTGCGCGTGGTGATTGCCGGTCAGCCGAACGTAGGCAAGTCCAGCCTGCTCAATCGCTTGGCCGGGCGCGACGCGGCCATCGTCACCGCCATTCCCGGCACCACGCGCGACGTGCTGCGCGAACACATCCAACTGGACGGCCTGCCGCTGCATATTATAGATACCGCCGGTCTGCGCGAGAGCGACGACCCCATCGAGCAGGAAGGCATACGCCGCGCGCGCGAGGAAATCGCACGCGCCGACCGCGTGCTGCTGCTGGTGGATGACCGCACCGGTATAGGCGCGGCGGAACGAAGCATCATTCAGCAACTACCCGCCGCTGTCCCGCGCACCATCGTGCATAACAAAAGTGATCTCAGCGGCAATGCCGCCTCAATAAAAAATAACCCGGAGCAATGTGAAATACACCTCTCCGCCAAAACCGGCGCGGGGATGGAATTGCTGATTCAACATCTAAAAGAGAGCGCGGGCTATCAGGAACAGGCGCCGGGCATATTCAGCGCCCGCCGCCGCCATCTGGAAGCCTTGCAGCGCACACACACCGCGCTGGCGAATGCACGCGCACAACTTCAGAAAAAAACCGCCAACGAGCTGTTCGCCGAAGAACTGCGCCAAGCGCAAAATGCGCTGTCCGAGATCACCGGCGCGTTTACCACGGAAGACTTGCTGGGGAAAATCTTCTCCAGCTTTTGTATCGGAAAATAACCGGCGGCGCACGCCGCCAGAAATGGACGCATGGTTGCTCGACCGGAAAACACATAGAATACCGTCTTGATTTTCAAGACGGTATCCGACCCTATGACCCTACGCCTCACAAGTGGCGACTACGTTCGCGTTTGAGTGCCGGTATCAAGGCCGGGTAGAATGACACCATGAACAAGAGCCCCAACGCAGTCTGGCACCGAGCCACTGTCACCCGCGCCCGGCGTGAGCAGAGCGGCCACCGCAGCGTCGTGCTGTGGTTCAGCGGACTCTCCGGCGCGGGGAAATCCACCCTCGCCCACCAGGTGGAGGAGCGGTTACACCGGCGGGGCTGCCGCACCTTCGTGCTCGACGGCGACAACGTGCGGCACGGCCTGTGCGCCGACCTGGGCTTCTCGGCCCAAGACCGAACCGAGAACCTGCGGCGCACAGGAGAAGCGTGCAAACTCCTCATTGAGGCCGGCGTGATCACCCTCGCCGCCTTCATCTCTCCCCTGCGGGCGGACCGGGCGCGCGTTCGCGCGATGTTCGCGGAGGGGGACTTCTATGAGATCTACTGCGACTGCACGCTGGAAATTTGCGAGGAGCGGGACGTGAAGGGCATGTACCAGCGTGCGCGGCGCGGCGAGATCCCCGAGTTCACCGGCATTTCCGCCCCCTACGAGCACCCCGAGCACCCCGATCTGGTGGTGCGCACCGGGACCGACCCGCTGGAATCTTGCGTCGAACAGGTGCTGGCCTTCCTGGACCACGCCGTGAGTGTGCGATAGGGATTGACCTTCCCCCGAAAAATTCGTTTCAAGATACCTAAAGCTGTAGTATCATTGGGCGCAACGCGTACATGATCCTGCTCGGGACGCTTTCTGTCGCATTCGCCCGCAATTCTTAATCGTCGCACACTAAAATCTGACTGGCAGGATGTTATCAATGGTACACCCTCTATGGTCGAGTTCACTTCGCCCCGACGCTCTTGGGGAAGGGGCAGTAAATGCTCCATGACGAAGAATTGAAAGAATTTTTGTTAGCGCGAATGCAGAAGGATTCGGCTCAAACCACGGTGGCTGTAGCGTGACTACAATGAGTTCGATGCAGCAAAATTCGGTACTAAAAAAAGCACTTGCCGACCTTTTGCCAGATATCCGGCAAACGGCTTTTTTTAGCTTGTTTGTCAATCTACTGATTCTTGCACCGGCTTGGTACATGCTTCAGGTCTTCGACCGTGTTATCAACAGTCATAATCACCTCACATTACTCATGTTGACCCTGCTGGTGATTGGCCTTTACATGCTGCTTGAGTTTTTGGAGTGGGTGCGCGGTCGCATCATGCATGTGGCTGCGGGGCGGTTTGATGTTGCGCTACGCAATATAGTTTTCAACAGCATTTTTCAGGCAAAACTCAAGCAGCAGCCCGGTGGCACGGCGCAGGCGATAACGGATCTCAAAACGATTCAGGAGGCAATCGCCTCCCCGGCACTTTTAGCCTTGATAGATGTGCCGCTTGCGCTGCTTACCCTTATTCTGATTTTTATGATCCACCCCTATCTGGGTTGGTTTGCGATGGGCGGGGTCATTATTCTTGGCGCAATCGCTCTTTTCAATCAGCATCAGGTCGAACCGACGCTGACTCTTGCCAACCGTCATGCCATCGCCGCCCAGAACTACGCCAGCGGCGTTATCCGTAACGCGCAAGCGGTTGAAGCAATGGGAATGTTGGGCCGGATACACCAAAGGTGGCTCAGCCAGCAAAATGAATTTCTGCAAACCCAAGCGGTAGCTTCAGACCGTGCTGGGGTGAGTGCTTCACTGTCCAGGCTGACGCAAACGCTGCAGGGCTCTCTGCTTCTTGGGCTGGGTGCCTGGCTTGCCATCACAGGTGTGTTCGGCATGGGCGGCGCAATGATGATCGTCGCTTCCATCCTGGGCGCCCGGGTGCTCGCGCCCCTGGTTCAAATTGTAGGGCACTGGCGCATCATCATGAACGCGCAGGACGCCATCATGCGGCTCGACAGCTTCTTAAAACTTTACCCTGAGCCCAAACCGTCCATGCCACTGCCCCCGCCCATCGGTAATTTGAGCGTTGAGGCTGTAGTTGCTGGCCCACCCAACAGCCAGATTCCGATCTTGAGGGGAATCAACTTCCGGCTTGCTGCCGGTGACTCCCTCGCTATTATTGGTCCATCAGCATCAGGAAAAACCAGTTTGGCTCGGCTTGTGACCGGGATTTGGCCGGCGATGAGCGGTAAAGTCCGGCTGGACGGCGTTGACATTTACACCTGGAAAAAGAACGAACTCGGCCCCTACGTGGGCTACCTTCCGCAAAACGTTGAATTATTTGACGGCACGATGGCTGAAAACATAGCCAGGTTCGGTGAAGTTGACATGCATAAGGTAAAGGAAGCCGCCAAAATCGTTGGTTTGGACAGTTTCGTTGAGTCCATGAAAGAAGGTTATGACAGCCGCATCGGGGATGAAGGTGCCTTCCTTTCCGGTGGGCAGCGGCAGCGGGTAGCATTGGCGCGCGCGATATATGGCATGCCGAAGCTCGTAGTGCTCGATGAACCAAATTCAAGCCTGGATGAAGAAGGCGATGCCGCGCTCCTAAAAACGCTGCAGTTCCTGAAATCGCAGAGCGTTTCCCTTATCGTCATCACCCATCGGCTCCAGATTTCGTCAGTACTGGATTACATGATGATACTGGTCGATGGCCAAATCCAGTTATTCGGTGCGCGTGATGAAGTGCTGAAAGCCTTGAATCAGAAAAATCAGCCTGTAGCACAATCCCGACCTGTAGCCGGGGGGGTCGCATGAGCAGCAAAGGATTTTTTCAGCGCAGCGAACTCGCCCATGCACTAATGAGCTTCCGCCGCGAATTCGTGTGGATCGGCATTTTCAGCATGATCGCCAACATACTGATATTGACGCCCGTACTTTACATGTTGCAGCTTTACGAGCGCATCCTGGTAAGCCAAAACGAGTTGACGTTGCTTTTTCTTACGCTAATCGTGCTGGTTTTTTTCTGCATGATGGCCTTTGCAGAATGGCTGCGCTCGCGCCTGCTGGTTCGTGCCGGCATGAGGCTTGATCAGCAGCTCAATACCCGGGTATTTAACGCCAGCTTTGAAGCCTGCCTCAGCAGTAAGCAGCAGAACCCCACCGAAGCTTTTGTAGACCTGACTAATGCCCGTCAGTTTGTGACGGGCACGGGTATCATCGCTCTGTTCGATGCACCCTGGACGCCAATCTACATTCTGGTCCTGTTCCTGTTGCACCCCTGGCTAGGTATGCTTGCCATCGTGTTTTGTCTGATCCAGATGGGAATGGCCTATGTTGGGTATCGGATGACGTACGCACCCGCCGAAAGCGCTTTGGAAACCGAAACAACAAGCAAAAGATTTCTCTACGGCAAGCTCAAGAATGCCGAGTCGGTGGAGGCCATGGGTATGCTGGATAACTTGCGCGTGCGCTGGCTCGAGCACCACCGGCATCATCAGGCCAAGCTGAGCCATGCCAACCACAAGCAGCATCAGCAACAGTCATTTACCAAATTTGCGCGCTACTCGATGCAAAGCCTGACGCTGGCCGCTGCGGCAATGCTGGTGATTGATGGTCAGGTATCGCTAGGTACGCTGGTCGGCGCCGGCGCCCTGATGGCGCGCGCATTGTTTCCGCTGGATCAAATCGTCGGTTCCGCGAGAAGCTTCATGTCGGCCAAGGCGGCCTTCCACAGGCTGGAAACACTCTTTCAAGAACATCCCGAGCGCGACACGGACACCCGTCATCCGATTCCTCGCGGTGTAATCACCTTAAAGAAACTCATTGCCATCTCCCCGACTGACGCCAAGACTATTCTGCATGGGATCGATGCCGAGTTTGAAGCTGGCCAGATCACGGCCATCATCGGGCCATCCGGTTCCGGCAAGTCGACGCTCGCCCGCTGTTTAGTGGGAGTTTGGCCGAAAACCGAAGGGCGGGTGTTGCTCGACGGAACGCCCATCGACAGCTGGAACCGCGAACAACTAGGCCCGCACCTGGGTTATTTGCCCCAGGATGTTGAGCTGCTGGACGGTACGATCGCTGAGAATATCGCCCGCTTTTACGAGCTTGATTCAGAAAAAATAATCGAGGCGGCCAAGCGTGCCGGCATCCACGACATGATCCTGCGTTTCCCCATGGGTTATGACACGCCGATAGGCGAGGCCGGCAATATGCTTTCCGGTGGGCAACGGCAGCGCCTGGGCCTGGCGCGTGCCATGTTCGGCAATCCAGCGCTAGTCGTATTGGACGAGCCTAACGCTAATCTGGACGATGCGGGTGAGCGAGCACTAGTGCAGGCCATCCAGGATATCAAAGCGCAAGGGAAAACCGTGTTTTTGATCACGCACCGGCTTAACATTCTTGCAGCCGTGGATTATCTGCTCGTTCTCAAAGAAGGCCGGGTGGCCCATTACGGGCCACGAGATGATATACTCCGCGCCCTGAGGGAGTCCACTGCAACCCTGCAACCATCTTCGGTGCCAGCCAATCTGGCTGCACTGAACCCTGCTTAAAGAAAGAGGTGGTTATGATATTCAAATCTCTTTTTCAGCGTGTCATGCCCGAACCGCAACCGGATTCCCCCGCGGATGCGGATGCCAACATGCAGCACCCTGTTGATGCTGCCTCCCCCATCCGTTTGGGTATCTATGTGCTGTTCATCGGCTTTGGCGGCTTTCTGCTATGGGCCGCTTTCGCCCCGCTTGATGAAGGGGTCCCCAGTCAAGGATCGGTCAGTATCGATACCAAGCGTAAGGTAGTGCAACACCAGACCGGCGGAATCGTCAGGGAAGTCCGCGTCAAGGAAGGGCAGAGGGTGCAGGCCGGGGAGGTGCTGCTGACGTTTGACGACGCCATGGTTAAGGCGAGGCTCGCGGAAATCCGCCAGCATTATGTCGGCTTGCGCGCAGCGGAAGGCCGCCTGATTACAGAGCAGACAGGGGCAGGTAAAATCCAGTTTCACCCGGATCTAATGCAACTCAGCGACGACCCCCTGGTGCAACAGCATATGCGCAATCAGGAGCTGTTGCTGGCGGCGAGGCGAGGCGGCCTGGTAGCCGAATTGCAGGGCCTCGAGGAATCTATCCAGGGCCAGAAAGCCCAGATTCAAGGATTGACGGGGGTTCTGCAGAGCCGCAAGTCTCAGCACGATCTGATTAGCGCGCAGTTGAGCGATATCCGCGAATTGGTAAGGGAGGGCTATGCTCCTAGAGTCCAGCAGCAGGATCTGGAGCTGAAACTCGCCCAGGCGATGGGAGACATCGCCGATGCGGAATCAGGCATCATCAAGTCGCGCCGGGCCATTGCTGAATTGCGTCAACGCGCCTTGGCCCGCAAAGAGGAGTACCGCAAGGAAGTTGCGATGCAAATGGCGCAAGTAGGGTTGGAGGTGGATGCAGATGCCCAAAAGCTCAAGGCATTGACTGAAGAACTAGGCCGAATACAAGTGCGTTCTCCGGTTAGCGGGCAGGTGATGGGTTTACAGTTCCAGACCGTAGGTTCAGTCGTGCAGCCTGGCCAGAAAATCCTGGATGTCGTACCGCTCAACGAAGGGTTACTGCTGGAAGCCAAGATTGCACCACACCTCATCGACCGAGTGCACACCGGGCAAGTGGCGGATGTGCGCTTCTCGAGCTTCGCCAATTCGCCGCTACTGGCCATTGAGGGCCGTGTGGAGTCCATTTCCAATGATTTGCTGACCGAGCCTAATACCAACCCCGACCAACCTGGAGCAAGTTATTATCTTGCCCGGGTGTCGATCACTCCCGGTGGGATGAAGGATCTCGGCAACCGTGTTATGCAACCGGGGATGCCGGTGCAAATCATGATCAAGACGGGGGAGCGTTCATTGCTGACCTACCTGTTGCATCCTTTCACGAAGCAGATTGCTGCCGCACTGAAAGAAGAATGAGGATGGTGAGATGAATTTCAAAACCATTGTTTTTTTGTTATGCCTGTGCCCCCTGTTGGCACAGGCTGCAGAAGTCACGACCTTGTTTGACGCTTACCAGAAAGCGCAGCAATATGACGCAACGCTGCGCGCTGCGCAGGCCGCCAATACTGCCCAGCAGCAGGAAATCGACATGGCGATTGCGCAGTTCTTGCCGCAGGCGAGCATTAGCGCCTTTAAGGGCAGGGCAGTCACCGAGATAAGTGACAAAAGTGGCACTACAGAACACCCCGTCTACGAGAGCCAAAATTACAATTTCACGGTGCGTCAGTCGGTTTTCAACCAGGCGAATTTTGCCGGTTATAGCCAGGCCAAAGCGGTTGCGGCGCACAGCGATGCGATTCTCGAACGGGAGCGTCTGAGTCTCATGAGCCGCGTCACCGGCAGTTATCTAAATCTTTTGCTGGCCGCCGAGTTCGTGCAGTACGGTGCAGCGCAAAAAGCGAGCGTGGCTTCCCAGTTGGAGCAAGCGAAACGACGCTACCAGGCGGGTGTTGGAACGGTGACAGAAATCAGCGAGGCTGCAGCCAGCCTGGATTCCGTGATTGCGCAGGAAATTGAGTGGGCTAATGGGCTGGAATACACGAAGAGTGGCCTGGAAAAATTGACCGGCTCTTACCCGGAAAGCTACCTCACATTGGATTCGACAAAACTGCCACTCACCGGACCGGACCCGGCCAAGGTCGAAGACTGGATTGAGACTTCCAACAGCAAAAACCCAGACATCCTGGCGGCGCTAAATGACCTTGAAGCCGCTCGGCAGCAGGTCTCGAAGCAAAACTCAGGGCATTTCCCGACGCTTGATTTGGTAGCCTCTCGAGCGCTAGCCGAAAGTGGCGATGCCAATACCATCGGCAGGAAAACTGAATCCGATTCCATTGGCTTTCAATTGAACGTGCCCCTTTACTCGGGGGGCTATGTCAACGCCACGGTCCGCCAGGCAGTGGCCAGGCAGGAAGAGGCCCAGGAAAAGCTAAGCGAAAAACAGCGCGCAGTCGCCGTTGACGTCCGCAAATATTTTAACGAGGTAATGAATAGTATCGCCCGCATTCAGGCGCTGGGTGCATCAGTCAAGTCTTACGAGCTGGCCTTGATCGGCACGCAAAAAGGCTTCGCGGCCGGCGTGCGTACCAATGTCGACGTGCTGAATGCTCAGGAGAAATTGTATTCCTCGAGGCGCGACCTGGCGGAGCAGCGCTACAGGCTTATTTATAACCGGATTTATCTGAAGCAGTTAGCCGGGCTGCTCACTGCAAGCGATATCCAGGAAACCAGCGGCTGGCTGACGATGCCGCCAGGCGGCTAATTCCCTGGCGCAAGAATTGCGGGCTGGACATTGCCGGCAATGGCTTTTATGCAGCCTTATCCAGGCGTTTTTTGGGAAGTGCGTTTTCGGCGAATATGGCGGTCAGTCCGTAGTGGTCCAGTGTGCTGGTGAAGGTCTTAGCGTGGGTTTGTGGTCACCGTAAACCCCCACTACCCCCCCTTTTTTTTCAAAGGGGGGTGATGATAAAAGCCAAGCACCTGAGTAGTTACGATCCGTGTAACAGGAAATATATTGAAATATGAGAACTAACCCATATTTTTTCTGCACATCAACCGCGCAGCGGGTGCTCGGTGATGTACTGGCGTAGGGCGGCATTCATGCGGGTCTGCCAGCCTTTGCCGGTGGCCTTGAAGGAAGCCAGCAGATCGGCATCCAGCCGAATCGCGGTGAACACCTTGGTTTCGTCTGCCTTCGGACGACCACGTGGGCGCTTCATGGCGACCAGGGCGGCAAAGGTCTCCGGCGGGAAAAATTCGCTTGCAGGTTTGGCCTTGGCAAAGTCTTCATCCGTCCATTCAGGGTTATCAGGATCGGCAGCGATTCCTGCGTTGATCGCCGCCTCCTCTTCCGGGGTCGGCATCAGAACGACCCTGCCAGATTTAGTTTTCAGTAACATAGCGATTCACCTCTCTTGAGTTAGCCTTGCGCAGACTGATGACACGCACAGTCTCAGCGCGAAGGCAGAACACCATCACATGCAGGCGGTCGCCGATGTAGCCCATCGCTTTGAAGCGAGGCTCGGCATACTGCTTGCGTGCGTCCTCACGAACCACGGCAGTTTCCCATTCAAAGCCTTCAACATCGGCCAACGACACGCCATGCTTGTCGAGGTTGCTTTCGTCTTTGGCTGGGTCAAATTCGTGGTTCATTATATTTATTGTATAAACACAAAATAGCCGTGTCAAGTTTTTTTATAACTACTGTTTGTCACTAGTGTCCGGTTAAAAATCGAACAAATTCATTTGGTTATCGACGGGTGCAGCAATAGTTCTGGTGGCATCGGGCTGCAAGGCGCATGAAATATGGGTTTTCTCAAAGACTGAGACCGACAGAATCTGTAGCAAAGTGTAGAGCGAGGCATTGAGATGAAGTTCTTTTTTGACGATAGCGATCAACACGTAGGTAGACACGGCGCACCAGATTTGCGTCTTGACCGCGTTCTCGCTCGTGCCCAGAAAACGCTTGATGCGCAGATGCTGCTTGATCCATTTGAAGAACAGCTCCACTTGCCAGCGACTCTTGTACAGCGCGGCGATGGTCAAGGGTGGCAGGGTCGTGTTGTTGGTCAGAAAGACCAGCGTCTTGCCCGTCTCCGGGTCTTTGTATCGAATGCGCCGCAAATGCTCGGGATACCCCCTCGACACATAAAAGCCATCCAGCGCGATCATCTGATCGCAAATCACCCCGGTTGTCCTGTCGGTCTTGGCCGAATACACGCGATGGGCGTTCATGCCACGTTTCGCGCGCGTCACAAAGAACGCGCCCGCCTGATGCATTTTGTACCAGCGGGAAAAATCCAGATAGCCGCGATCCATGATGTAAAAAGCGCCGGCTTCGAGGGGCAATATATCGAGTACGTTGACATCCCCCATCTTGCCATCGCTGATATGAATGAACGCAGGGATCGCGCCGCGCAAGTCCAGCAGCGTGTGCATCTTCACCGCCGCCTTGGAACGACCGGAACGGCGCCCAGTCGAACAGGCTCAAGCACAGGTCGATGGTGGTGGCATCCAGCGCGTAAACCGTGGCGTCGAGTTCGACAGCCATCGGTTCTGTGAGGTAAAGTTCCCTGGCACGCAATATCAGTCGCATGGCCAGCGCGTGATAGATACGCCAGTCCCGATTGTTCAGCGCATCCGCCAGCGTGGCGCGGGCTGGCGCACCCTGCAAGCCCATATGAAACAGTTTGGCTTGATTGGACGCGAGGCAAGCCTCGATGTCGCGCAAGGACTCGCGCCACGTCAATTGCGAGAAGGCCATCACCCGAAACAAATCGGCGCAATCCAAGGTGCGTACACCCGCGTCGCCATGGTGCCGTTCGATGATGCGGCTGAAGTTCTTCCACGGCACGTACTCCATTACTTGCGCAAACAGCGTTTTGCCCACGTTCATGCGCTACTCCCAGTCGTAAAAACCTGAAAGTATCGCAAATGCCTAATCTGAAATTCAAATCGTGGACACCCATGAATCCTTCAAAACCCTCGCAAACAGTGGCTTCCCAGCCGGGATGCCTCAATTTAACCGGACACTAGTGACTGTTTGTAACTACTCAGGTGGTCTCTTCCACTTCCCCCTTTGCAAAAGGGGGACTGGAGGGGGAGAGCTTGCGAGGGGGATTGATGTTTGAGCATACAGCGGGTTTGCGGTCACCGTAAATTCCCCCTACCCCCTTTTTCAAAGGGGGTAATGATGATGAAAGCCAAGCACCTGAGTAGTTACATCGGATTACTCACCAGTCAGAAATATAGGCTACATCAGGATGTTTAAAAAACGAACGCACCAGCTTTGGGTTATTGCCGATTTCCTGCAATTGTTCATGCACGCGCTCTTGCAGCTTTTCGCCCTTCATCAGAGGTCTTCTGGCTACGCCTGTGCGCTTGGCATAGCTCCAAACGAGTTCGTCTGGATTAAGATCCGGTGCGTAGCCGGGCAGGAAGTGCAGTGTCAGGCGACCCTCGGTGCTGGTCACATATTCCTTGACCACCTTGTTCTTGTGCGCGGGCAATCCATCCACCACCAGATGCAGCGGTTTCCGGCGCCGATGCATCAGCCGCTTGAGCAGTTCAACGAACAATTCGCCGGTCAGCCCGCCTTGATAGGTTGCAAACCAGAAAGCCCCCTTGGCGTTGACCGCAGATGCCGCGCTAACGCTTTGTCGTTGCCCGGGTCGGTTGACCACGGGCGTCTTACCCCGCAAAGACCAGGTCTTGCCATGCACCGCATCCGCACGAAAACCTGCTTCGTCCCAGAAATAGATTTCTGCGCCCGCCTCCCGGGCGCTGCTGGCAATGGCTGGGAAGGTTTCCCGTTGCCAGCGTTCAATTGCTTCTGGGTCGCGTTGATAGGCGCGTTGCAAGGGCTTTTGCGGCGTGAGGTTGAGTTCGGCCAGCAGGCTGCCGACCGAGGTCACGCTCAAACTGATGTTGAATTTCTGGAGAATAAGCTCACGCACCAGGCTCCGCGTCCACAGGGCAAAGTCAAAGCCGTATTGCAGCGGATTTTTGCCGTTGACCCAGCGGAATACTTGCGATTTTTGGGCGCGAGTCAGTTTGGGTGTGCGCCCTGTGCCTTTGCGTGCGATCAAGCAGCGCTTGCCCCGTCCCCGCACCTTTGCCAACCACTTATATCCCGTCGTGCGGCACAGTCCATAGCTGCCCATGACGGCCGTCACATCCTCACCCTCAAGCATGCGCTCCACCGCCATCATGCGTATGGCCTCCTGGGTCTTGCGGTCATGGGTTCTGCCATCTATTTTCATGACCAGTTGGAGTGCGTGTGATGGCATTTGGTTCCAAAATTGTAGACTTTATTTCTGACTGGTGAGTAAATCGTTTCATCCACCCAAACGCACTCTGATGGGCCCCGGCCCGTCCGACGTGAATCCGCGCATTCTGGAGGCGATGTCGCGCCCCACCATCGGCCATCTCGATCCGGCATTTGTGTCGATGATGGATGAGGTGAAGGTGTTGTTGCAGTTTGCCTTCCAGACCCAAAATGCACTGACTTTCCCGGTCTCCGCGCCCGGCTCTGCGGGCATGGAGACCTGTTTCGTCAATCTCGTGGAACCCGGCGACAAGGTCATCATCTGCCAGAACGGCGTGTTCGGCGGGCGCATGAAGGAAAACGTGGAACGCTGCGGCGCGACGCCTGTCATGGTGGAAGATGCATGGGGCAGCGCGGTGGATGCAAATAAACTGGAAGCTGCGCTCAAAAAAAACCGCGACGCCAAAGTCGTCGCCTTCGTGCACGCGGAGACCTCCACCGGCGCGCAATCCGACGTGAAAACGCTGGTTGAGATCGCGCACCGTTACGACTGCCTCGCCATCGTGGATGCCGTCACCTCGCTCGGCGGATCGCCGCTCAAAGTGGACGAATGGAACGTGGATGCGATCTACTCCGGCTCGCAGAAATGCCTGTCCTGCACGCCCGGACTATCGCCGGTGAGTCTCAACGAACGCGCGGTGGAAAAAATAAAATCACGCAAAACAAAAGTGCAGAGCTGGTTTCTGGACTTGAATCTGGTGATGGGCTACTGGGGCAGCGGCAAGCGAGCCTACCATCACACCGCGCCCATCAATGCGCTGTATGGCCTGCACGAGGCGCTGGTGATCCTGCAGGAGGAAGGCCTGGAGAATGCCTGGGCGCGCCATGAGCGCAATCATCAGGCGCTGAAGGCGGGCATTGAGGCGATGGGTCTGAGCTTCGTGGTGAAGGAAGGCGAGCGTCTGCCGCAGCTCAACTCCATTTACATTCCGGAAGGTGTGGACGACGCCGCGGTGCGCACCGCGCTGCTCAACGACTACAACCTGGAGATCGGCGCGGGCCTTGGCCCGATGGCCGGGAAAATCTGGCGCATCGGCTTGATGGGCTACGCCAGCAACCCCACCAATGTGCTGTTCTGCTTAAGCGCCCTGGAGGAAACTCTGACGCGCTTTAACGCACCCATCAAACGCGGCATGGCGGTCAGCGCGGCGCGCAAGCTGCTCAGTTAGTACCGAGCAGTTTTTGCATGCGCGCGAGCGCCGCGCGCAAATTGTCCATACTGGTGGCGAATGACAGGCGCAGATAGCCCGGCGCGCCGAACGCAGAACCGGGAACCAGGGCCACGCCGATTTCATTCAAGAGATATTCCGCAAGTTCGACATCGTCTTTGATACCGGGCAGCGCATCAATCACGCCCTGCATCTTGGGAAAGGAATAAAACGCGCCAGGCGACGGCAGACATTGCACGCCTTTGATGCGATTCAATTCTTGCACTACAAACGCGTGGCGCTCCTTGAACTGGCGCAGCCAATCCTTCATGAACGACTGATCGCCTTCCAGCGCCGCCTGCGCCGCGGCCTGCGAAATCGAGGCCGGGTTGGAGGTGCTTTGCGACTGGATGTTTTTCATCGCCTCGATCAGCGGTTTCGGCCCCGCCGCATAACCGATGCGCCAGCCGGTCATCGAATAACTCTTGGATACGCCGTTGATGACCACCGTGCGATCCTGGAGATCGGGACAGGCGTTAAGGATATTGCAGAACGGTTCGCCGCTCAGCAAGATGTGCTCGTAAATGTCGTCGCTCGCCACCATGACTCCTGAGTGGCGGCGCAGCACTTCGCCGAGCGCGGTGAGTTCGGCGCGCGTGTAAGTAGCGCCGGTTGGGTTGGAGGGGCTGTTCAATACCACCAGGCGTGTTTTGGGTGTAATGGCGGCTTCGAGTTGATGCGGCGTAACTTTGAACTGCTGTTCGATACCCGCTTGCACGATCACCGGCTTGGCCTCGGCCAGCAGCACCATGTCGGGGTACGACACCCAATACGGCGCGGGGATGATGACCTCATCGCCGGGGTTGAGCAGCGCCTGCGCGAGATTGTAGAAGCTATGCTTGCCGCCCGCCGACACCAGCACCTGATCGAGCGTATAATCAAGGCCGTTCTCGCGCTGCAATTTGGCGACGATGGCCTGCTTCAGCCCCGGCGTGCCATCCACTGCGGTGTATTTAGTGAAACCGGCCTGAATCGCCTTGATCGCCGCCTGTTTGATAGGCTCGGGCGTGTCGAAATCCGGCTCGCCCGCGCCCAGGCCGATAATGTCCTTGCCCGCCGCCTTGAGCGCGGCGGCGCGTGCCGTGACGGCGAGCGTGGCGGATGGTTTGATGAGCGCTATGCGCCTGGAAAGTTGCACGTCCAAACTGGAAATCCTTCAACCATGACCCATTGTTGCCTACTATACTGGATTGTACGTGCAATCAGAATCCCCCATGAGTGAAAAACGCCCGGACTTCGCCCTAAGCACGCATTTCAGTCCCGCCGGTGACCAGCCGGAGGCCATCGCGCGCTTGGTGGAAGGGCTGCGCGACGGTCTCGCGCGCCAGACCCTGCTCGGCGTCACCGGCTCCGGCAAGACCTACACCATCGCCAACGTGATCCAGACCATGCAGCGCCCGGCGCTGATACTCGCGCCCAACAAGACGCTGGCCGCGCAGTTGTACGGCGAGATGCGCGAGTTCTTTCCCAACAATGCGGTGGAGTATTTCGTGTCCTATTACGATTACTACCAGCCGGAGGCCTACGTGCCCTCCTCCGACACCTACATCGAGAAGGACGCCTCCATCAACGAGCACATCGAGCAGATGCGCCTGTCCTGCACGCGCGCCCTGCTGGAGCGCGAAGACACCATCATCGTCGCCACCGTGTCGGCGATCTACGGCCTGGGCGATCCGCAGTCCTACCTAGGCATGGTGCTGCACCTGAAGCGCGGCGACAAGCTGGATCAGCGCCACATCCTGCGCCGTTTGACCGAGCTGCAATACACGCGCAACGACATCGAACTCGCGCGCGCCACCTATCGGGTGCGCGGCGAGGTGATAGACGTCTATCCAGCCGAGTCCGACCGCGAGGCGATGCGCATTGAGCTGTTCGATGATGAAGTCGCCGCGCTCAGTTACTTTGACCCGCTCACCGGCGAAATCCTGCGCCGCGTGCCGCGCCTGACCATTTACCCGAAATCCCACTACGTCACCCCGCGCGAGATCATGCTGGGCGCGGTGGAGCAGATGAAGCGCGACCTGCGCCTGCGCCTGGAAGAATTGTACGCAGCCAACAAACTGGTCGAGGCGCAGCGCCTGGAGCAGCGCACGCGCTTCGACATGGAAATGATTCTGGAACTTGGCTACTGCTCCGGCATCGAGAATTACTCGCGCTATTTATCAGGACGCGCGCCCGGCGAGCCGCCGCCCACCCTGCTCAGTTATCTGCCGTCCAACGCCCTGCTGATAATAGACGAGAGCCATGTCACCGTGCCGCAGGTGGGCGCCATGTACAAGGGCGACCGTTCGCGCAAAGAGACTCTGGTGCAATACGGCTTCCGCCTGCCGGTGGCGCTCGACAACCGGCCGTTGAAATTCTCGGAGTTTGAACAGCACCCGTTTCAGGTCATCTACGTCTCCGCCACGCCCGGCCCGTATGAGCTGGAACACTCCGGCGCGGTGGCCGAACAACTGGTGCGCCCCACCGGCCTGGTGGACCCCGAAATCGAAGTGCGCCCCGCCACCACGCAGGTGGACGACCTGCTCTCCGAAATCAGCAAGCGCGTGGCGCTGCATGAGCGCGTGCTGGTCACCACGCTCACCAAGCGCATGGCCGAAGACCTCACCAAGTATCTGCACGAGCACGGCGTCAAGGTGCGTTATCTGCATTCCGATGTCGAGACCGTGGAGCGGGTCGAGATCCTCCGCGACTTGCGCCTGGGCCAGTTCGACGTGCTGGTGGGCATCAATCTGCTGCGCGAAGGACTGGACCTGCCGGAGGTCTCACTGGTTGCCATCCTGGACGCCGACAAGGAGGGTTTTTTACGCTCCGAGCGCTCGCTGATTCAGACCATCGGCCGCGCCGCGCGCCATATCAACGGCAAGGCGATCCTGTATGCCGACAAAATCACCGGCTCCATGCAGCGCGCCATGGAAGAAACCGACCGCCGCCGCGCCAGGCAGACCGCCTACAACCAGCACCACGGCATCACCCCGCGCGGCATCCAAAAAACCGTCACCGACATCATGCAAGGCGCGCGCGGCAGCGCGCCGAAACAATACGCCAGTGTGGCGGAAGACGCCGTGCTATATGAGGCCATGCCGCCGGCGAAGATCGTACAGCGGATCAAGAAACTGGAACAGCAGATGTACAAGCACGCGCGCGACCTGGAGTTCGAAGAAGCGGCGGAGGTGCGCGATCAGATCAAAGCGCTACGCGAACAACTGTTCGGCCTTGAAAAACGCAGGGTAAGCTGACAAAAACGACATGACGCGAACCCCATGTGTGCGCGACTGGCGAAGCAATTAGAGCAGGTGAGACGAGGTAGGGTAGTCATACAATGAACTTGACCCCATTTTTTTAACCTTCGCCCTCGACGATCTGGATTTCCTTGTCGGTGAGGCCGTAAAGCTCGTACACGAGTTTGTCGATCTGCCGGTCGGTGGCGTCGATCTGGCGTTTCAGATTTTCCTGATCGTGAGGGGTCTGAGCAGCGGCGAGTTGCTGATGCAGCGCGAGCATTTTGTCGACCAGTGCGACGAGTTTTTCTTGTGAGAGTTTTTGAATGGAGCATGTAGGAAACGGTAGTGATAAAATGTCTTTAATAGTGACCTGCGGAAAATCATCCTTCGTTGCTTGCGATACCTGATGAATGTAGAGATAAGAAATAAGCCTGCTATTTAGCAGCCCCAGTACAAATTTCGCAGGGTGGTCACCTGTTGGGATAATGCTATAAAGATTTTTATTGGTAATAAAAGTCTCCGTTGCCAGAGTTGACATCAGCCGTTGTTGGCGGTTTACCAATCGGCGCAAAAGCAACCGGGAGCCCTCAAACCAATAAAAATCTTTCGGAGACTCCCTCATCTGCTCGCCGAACTCTATCCATTGTGGAGCTTCGTAGTTGAGTCTATATCGGTAAACATCACCTTCGAAATAGGGGTGGCTAAGCCGTGATGTTTTTTTGGTTGTCAATAGTTCTTTGTCGAACAATACACCGCGTTTCATTGAAATGGAATCAGAAAAAAGTGATGCGTTATTGGCTCGGATA
>JBCKVB010000018.1:0-26746 GCA_038924245.1 Gammaproteobacteria bacterium
AGCGCAGCGGTATCCCCCTTGAGGGTAGGGTGTCAATCAGGATTTTGATTCCCGGATTCCATTCATTCCATCCGGGCTACTGTTGCATTTATACAACATAACGCCATTGGGGTGTGGTTTTTTTATAAAAAAGTGTTGCAATCCCGCTTCCGGCTATGCTATGTTGCCTGCGTCAACTGACGTTTTGTGACCCTAGAGTAGTTTTGTAGAAATAAATCTAATTTTAAGGAGACTAAATAAATGAATAAGAAACTTCTTGCAGTCGCCATTGCAAGCGCCCTGGCGACCCCGTTCGCCCTGGCAGACGAAGGCAATGTCACCATCAGCGGCAACTTGGTTGGCGCCATTAGCTCGTTTTCAATAGAAGGTATCGACGGGGGCGTCCCCGTCGACACAACTACCGCCAATGTCGCCCCCGGCGGTTCGGATCTGTCCATTTCCGGCTGGGAGTCGCTGGGCAATGGCCTGAAGGCCGTGTTCGTGCTGAAGAGCTGGGTCAATGTCACGGGTAACTTTGACCAAGGAGACTCCCAGCCGATAGATGGTGCTGGTCTTGCTACTACCGGTGGTCCCGGTGCCCTGCTGTTTGGCCGCAACAAGGACGCCTACCTCGGTCTGTCCGGCGACTTCGGCACTGTGGCCCTCGGCGCCCATGGCCAGCCTTACAAGACCGCGACCGGCGGCCTGGAACTGTTCGGCGACAGCATCGGCGATGCCCGTGGCGGTGTCACCAACGCCCAGGGTGCTTTCCACTCGGGCATCGGCGATGCCGTGATGTGGTTCCTGCCCAACATGAACGGCATCAGCGGCCATCTGCAGGTGGGCGCGGAAAACAACGTGGACAATGACCCGAACGCCTGGGGCGCGCAGCTTAATTACAGCAACGGGCCGTTTTACGGGACTTTCGCGTATGCTGATAACGATCAGCCGCTCGCGCTTGGTGTTCAGGGCAGCAAGATTGGCGTCGGTATCAGCTTCGGTGCCACCAAAATCAGCGGCATCGTTGAAAACATAGACGGCGGGGCTGCCGATGGCGATAGCTATACTCTAGGCTTGGCGCATACATTCGGTGCCAACACCGCGAAGATCCAATATGCCAGTGCCGACTATGCCGGCACCTCCAACAATGCTCACCTCTGGGCGGTCGGTCTGGATCATAGCTTGTCCAAGCGCACCAAGCTGTTTGCACTGTACGCCAGTGGTGAAGAAACCGATATTGGTGGTGGTACTGATCTCGAGACTAGCGGCGTCCAACTCGGCATGGCACATAGCTTCTAATAATAAAAACAAGTCGTTTAAACGGGCGCCTCGGCGCCCGTTTTTTTATCCGCGTTTTGTGTGTAGCCATGTAGGTCGGTTCAAGCCGAAGGCGGAACCGAAAAACCAGGCTAAACGTCGGATCCGCTGCGCTTGATCCGACCTACGCACTACCCCGCCCCCTGTGCTAGGATAGTTCATTGAACCAACTCGAGAGCGCCTCAAAAATGATTTATTCGATTGTTTATGAGCAGATTGACGATGCCTCCCTTCCCCCCGGCTATTACTACGCGCATATCCCGGCCCTGGATTTAACGACCCACGGTAAAGGTATCGAGGGAGCCAAAGCCGCCGCTCTGGATTTACTGCAATTGTGGATTGAAGAAAAGCGCGCCCACGGCGAGGCCATCCCGGTGGAAAAAGAAGTGTTCTTTTCCCAAATAGAACTTGGTAATGCCGTTCACGGCACGTGAGGTTAGCGCAAAGCTGATACGCGCCGGATTTGAAGTAAAGCGGCAATCCGGCTCCCACAAGATTCTACGTCATCCTGACGGCAGACAAACCTACGTGGCTATGCATCCCGGTGATATGCCTCAAGGAACATTCCGCAAAATCCTGAAACAGGCAGGCCTGACACTGGATGAATTTAAACGGTTGTAACTAAGCGTGGAGTGAGTAGTTGTAGCCCGGATGCAGCGCAGTGGTGTCCGGGGGCCTTTTGATTCCCGGATTCCATTTCATTCCACCCGGTCTGCTTGCTAAACCGGCAGAAGACCTAATACTTCCTTTAAGGCCTCATCCACCCGGCTCATGAATTCCGCTGAGCACTGCAACAGGGGGCCTTGGATCAGCCGTTTGTTGTCGATGGCGCGCGTTTGATCGAACAAGAGGTCGGAATCTTTATCCAGTCCGGCTTGGGTAGTGATGCGCAGACGCAGGGGTTCGGCGGCGTCGATCAGGCGACCGGTCAGGGGAACAATCAGGGTAGACGGATGTTCAGCGTCCAGCAGCGCCTGGCTTTGCACAATCAATACCGGGCGGATTTTGCCTGGCTCCGCGCCACGCCCGGGATTTAGATTGGCAAGCCAGACACTCCCGCGCTTACGCATCGGGGCACTCTTCGATGGCATCGAACTCGGCGTTAATGCGCACGCTCTCCTCACGCACGCGCCGAGAAGCTTCCATCATCCGGCTCCGGCGCTGCCGGGCAGTCACTTCAGCGTTCAAGGATTCAATGGCGTGACGAATATACTCGGCGCGCGGGATACGCATCTCCTGGGCGCGCTTGTCCGCCTCTTTCAGGAGGACGTCCGGCAAACGAATAGAAACTGTAGTCATATGTGGAGTCCAGTTTGTGTTCAAAAATAAGTATATAAAAAGTATTACGATATTGCAAGTATGGATAATGACCCCTGGTTCGCGTCATGGCTGCATGCCCTGTTTCTTGTAGGTCGGTTCAAGCCGAAGGCGGAACCGGCAAACCAGGCATCATCGCCGGCCTCCTCAAGGCCAGCACTGGGCATCAGTATCAGCTTGAGCTTATTCAGTATCAGCTTGAGCTTATAATGATGTCATGCGATTTGAATGGGGTGGGGTCAAGGCGCGGCGGAATCTGAAAAAACATGGCGTTTCCTTCGACGAAGCGACGACCGTGTTTTTAGACCCCCTCGCCGGAACGATCGCCGACCCGGATCATTCCGTTGGTGAATACCGTTTTCTCACAATTGGCCGGTCCGTGAATGGCAGACTGTTGGTAGTGGCACACACGAAAGATGACCATGCGACCCGAATTATTAGCGCCAGAGAGGCTGCCCGTCATGAAAGAAAAGATTATGAAGGCTAAACGCCGGAAACCCGCCGGCGACGAGATGCGTCCCGAGTATGACTTCTCCCAGGCAGTCCGAGGGAAGTATTACTATCGTGTGATGGCAAGCACCAATGTGGTTGTCCTGGACCCCGATGTCGCAGCGAGCTTCATGAGTTCACAAGCCGTCAACGAGGCCTTGCGCAACCTGTTGCGCGTGGCGCAAGAAGCTGTTCGCCCGGCAAAGCGCCCAAGCGGACGCGGCACAAAGCGCCGCGCCGCGTAGAGAGAGAGATCTGGAAAACCCATCCTTGTGTTTTTAAGCAATGCAGCAATGTAGGTCGGCTCAAGCCGAAGGCGGAGCCGACAAACCACTATTGTCCGGGAGTAACCGATTGCGCTATTTTTGACGTGTGTGTTTAAGGTGAATGGATTATGACTACTTTTACTTTGGGATACTGGGAAGATGATGGCTGGTTCGTAGGCCGCCTGCACGAGGTGCCGGGCTGCTTTAGCCAGGGGGGAACGCTGAGTGAGCTGGAAAAAAATATTATCGAAGTCTACAAGCTATTGCAGAACGACGTTGATCTCCCGACGCCTGCCCGGGTAAGGACCAAACCGCTGCAATTGCCCGCGTGAAATGACGGGACCTGATCCGTTTACTGATTACTCATCAATGCCGACTGCACCGCCATGGCGGCAACCATGACATCTACATCAACCCCCATAACGGCAGAAAGGCGCCCGTCCCGCGTCATCAGGAAATCAAAGAAAGCTTGCTTAAGCTCGTCCTCAAACAGCCGGACATCCAAGAAAAGTAGCGCTCCATTTAACCTTCTATCATCCCCGCCGCAACGGTGTTGTTGGTGTGCTCGTCGATGACGATGAAGGCGCCGCTGGCGCGGTTGGCGCGGTAGGCGTCGCAGATCACGGGGCGCTGCAGCTTGATCAGCACGCGGCCGATCTCGTTTATCCGCAGTTCGTCCGCCGGGCCGGTGGCGAGGGTGTTGATGTCCACCTTGTGTTCGATGGCCTGCACGAGGGCCTTGGCCGTCTGGGTGGTGTGCTTGATAAGGTACTTGCCGCCGGGGTGCAACGGCTGCTCGCTCATCCAGCACAGGGTGGCATGCAGCTCGCGCTCGCTGCGGGGCTGGCGATCGGCGCGCACGATCATGTCGCCGCGCGAGATGTCAATATGGTCTTCCAGGGTGAGGGTGACGGACTGCGGTGCGCACGCCTCGGCGAGGCTGCCGTCGTAGGTGACGATGTCCTGGATGCGCGAGCGGCGGCCCGAGGGCAGTACCACAATCTCGTCGCCCACCCGCACATGGCCGGATTCTATGCGTCCCATGTAGCCGCGAAAGTCCGGCAGGCCTGAAATCTGCGGACTGCAAACCAGTTGCACCGGAAAGCGGAAGTCGCGCTGGTTGATGTCGTGCAGGATGGGGGTGGACTCAAGCGCGTCGAGCAGCGGAGCGCCCGTGTACCACGGCATGCGCGTGCTCTTTTCCACCACGTTGTCGCCGTTCAGGGCGGAGAGGGGAATATAGTGCGCGTCTTTTATGCCCAGCTTCCCGGCAAAGGCGCTGAACTCGGCGCGTATGGTTTGGTAAACATCTTGCGCGTAATCCACCAGGTCCATCTTGTTCACCGCCACGACGATGTGCGGGATGCCGAGCAGATGGGCGATGTAGGCGTGACGCCGCGACTGGACCAGCACGCCCTTGCGCGCATCTATGAGCACGATGGCGAGATTGGCGGTGCTGGCGCCGGTGACCATGTTGCGCGTGTATTGCTCGTGGCCGGGGGTGTCGGCGATGATGAACTTGCGCCTGGGCGTGGCGAAGTAGCGGTAGGCGACGTCAATGGTGATACCCTGCTCACGCTCGGCCTGCAGGCCGTCGGTGAGCAGGGACAAGTCCACCGCGCCGCCGCCGCGCCGCTCGCTGGTGCGCACGATGGCCTCCAGTTGATCCTCGAAGATGGATTTGGTGTCGTACAGCAGGCGCCCGATGAGCGTGCTCTTGCCGTCGTCCACGCTGCCGGCGGTGGTGAAGCGGAGTAGGTCCATTTTAATCCTGTATAGGCTTGCTTAAAATCCAGCATGTAGGTCATGGTGCGCGCAGCGCTCCGTGACAGAGGGATGGTCAGGCAGCTTCGCAGCCTGACCTACGTCTGCTTTATGCGCGAGGCCTTAAACATCAGAAATACCCCTCGCGCTTGCGCAATTCCATCGAGACTTCCGAGGTTCTGTCGTCCATGCGCGTGGCGCCGCGCTCGGTGATGCGCGTCACGGCGGTTTCTTTAATAATTTCTTCGGGTGTCGTGGCGTGGGATTCCACCGGGCAGGTGCAGCTCATGTCGCCCACGGTGCGAAAGCGTACCATGACATTTTTTACCTGCTCGCCTTCCTTGGGCCGCACCAGATGTGATACCGGCAGCCAGCCGCCGCGCCACACCAGGTCGCGTTTGTGCGCGTAGTAAATCACCGGCACTTCCAGTTTTTCCCGCGCGATGTATTGCCAGATGTCCATCTCGGTCCAGTTGCTCAACGGGAACACGCGCATGTGTTCGCCGGGATGGACGCGCGTGTTGTACAGGTCCCATAGTTCGGGGCGCTGGTTTTTCGGGTCCCACTGGCCGAACTCGTCGCGGAAGGAAAAGATGCGTTCCTTGGCGCGCGCCTTTTCCTCGTCGCGCCGCGCGCCGCCGAAGCAAGCGTCGAAGCCGAACTCCTGGATGGCGTCGAGCAGGGTCACGGTCTGCATCACGTTGCGGCTTTCGCCTGCGTGGCGCAGCTTGACGCGCCCCTTGTCTATCGAGTCCTGCACCGAGCGCACGATGAGGCGCTCGCCAAGTTCGGCGGCGCGCCGGTCGCGGAACGCGATCACTTCCGGGAAATTGTGCTCGGTGTCTATGTGCATGAGCGGGAACGGAAAGCGCCCCGGACGAAACGCCTTTTCCGCCAGGCGCAGCATGACGATGGAGTCCTTGCCGCCGGAGAACAGCAGCGCCGGATTTTTGCACTCCGCCGCCACCTCGCGCATGATGTGAATCGCCTCGCTCTCCAGCACCTGCAGGTGCGTCAGCGCCGCGCCGGGTGCGGCGGCGTTCATGTTTATTGCCGAGGCATTCATGACCGTATTACAACGGCCGGCTGCTTGTGACGTGCAGCCCGCACTCTTTAACGCCCTCTTGCTCCCACCACCAGCGTCCGGCGCGTTCGTCCTCGCCCGCCGTGATGGCGCGCGTGCACGGCGCGCAGCCGATGCTCGCATAGCCTTTATCATGCAGCGCATTATACGGCACCTCGTGTGCGCGGATATAACTCCACACCTCGTCGCGCGTCCAGTCCGCGAGCGGATTGAATTTGTGCAGGCCGTGCTCCTCGTCCCACTTCGCGAAGGCGAGGTCTTTGCGCGCTGCGGACTGCTGCCGGCGCAGGCCGGTGATCCACGCCTGCTTGCCTTTCAGGGCGCGCTGTAATGGCTCCGCCTTGCGGATATGGCAACACTGTTTACGCAAGGCGACGCTGTCGTAAAAGGCGTTGGGGCCGTGTTGCGCGACGAACCCTTCCAGCGCCGGTGCGTCCGGGGAATAGGTGCGGATGACCACGGCGTAATGCTGCTTGATCTTGTGCAGCAATTGATAGGTTTCTTCCGGCAAACGGCCGGTGTCGAGGGTGAATATCTCTATCGTGGGCGCATGTTTGCAAATCAAATCCGTGAGCACCATATCCTCGGCGCCCAGGCTGCTGGCGAACACCGTGGGCGGGTGTTCAGAGGCAACCGTTTTCAGCAGCCGTCCGGTGCGCGCTATCTTTTCAGGGAGGTCAGGGAGGGTCATCGCGCTGGCTCAGGCGTTGGCCGTGAGCGCGGCCTTCTGTACCCGCAGCCGGGTGTACGCGCCCTGCTCGTCGGTCGCGAGTATGCTGTGGCCGTCCTTGCTCAGGCTCTCGGAAACCTGTTGCGTGGCATCGCCCGGCTCCAGCAGAAACTCAATCACCTCGCCTTCGGCAAGCTTGCCCAACTCGGTGCGCGCCTTCAAATAGTGCACCGGGCAGGCATAAGTGGACAGGTCCACGGTGTTCACCTCTTTATTCCGTGGCGCTACGGCCTGCGCTTTACGCGCGGTCGCGACGTGCAGGGACGCACTAGTGCCGCGGGAGGCAGGATGCCGGGAGCGACCGACGTACACCGGCGTGTTGACCGGCGGCAGTGTGCCGGACAGATCAAGCTGCGGATCAAACGCCTCGCACGCGCGAGCGGCCTGAGTCATCCAGTTGTCGAGTTCCGGCATCAGGGCATTAAAGCGCGCCTCGTCGCAATCTTCTTTCAGCGCACTCAAACCTTGAGCAAGCTGCTCAAGTTTGTCCGCGAGCGGCGCGTACTCCGGACGCAATTCCCGCAACTGCGTGCGCGCGGTTTTGGCAATCGCATTGAGATCATCGAGCGATTTTTCTCCCACTACAAACAGCAGCGACTGCCCCACCAGGCGCGCCATGGCCTCGGCGCACTCGGTGGCGTCAAGCAGTTTATGCTGGTAAATAAAGGCATTGCGGCAACTGCGCTCGTAGGCCGCTTCGAAAAAGCGCGACGAGACCAGCTCCTGCGCCGCGCCCGCGCACTCGCCGCCGCCGAGTTGCAGCACCTTGAAGTCGCCCACTTCGCCGTGGTCGCTCATCAGTGCGGGTACCTGTTCGGGTGTTACCACGGTGAGATCGGTGAGCAGTTCGGTAAACGATTCTTTGCCGCGCCGACGCGCCCAGTTGAAAAATGTTTCGTCGTTCACGCGCTCTTTTAAATAGGACTGTTGCACGCGCGCGACAGCCTGCTCGACGCGCTGCACCGGCACGGACACGCTCTTGAAACCCAACGCGCCGTGCGCGCGGCCGTCGCCGCCAAAATACATTTGATAGTGCGGCACCAGCTTGCCGTGCATACGCTTGCCTTCGCCGTAGATACCGATGTCGCCGAGCTCCGGCTGCGCGCAACCGTTATGGCAACCGCTGGCCCGAATGCGCAAGTTGGCCTCGCCACCGCTGAGCTTCAGGCCGATGGTTTTGGATGAGGTGATGCCTAAGCGGCAGGTCGAGGTGCCGGGGCAGGCGACTACATCGTCGCCGGTCTTGGGTACGCCCAAGCCCAACGGCGCGAGCGCGCGGCGTATCGCGTCGATGCGCGCGTCCGGCACGTTCATGATCATCAGGTTCTGATCCTGCGTGGTGCGGATGTCGCTCAAGCCCTCGTCCTGCATGATGCGCGCAATGCCGCGCAGTTGTTTAGCGGTGATGTCGCCGATCTTCAGACTGATGGGAAACACGTTCAGGCCAGCCTGCTTTTGCGCGAACACCTGGCGCGGCGCGCCCATACCGCAGGCCGCGCCAGGCTCCATCACGCCGCTCCACTCGCCTTTGGGGTAAGCCTTGCCCGCGAACGCCGCTTTGGTGCGCGTGTATTCCTCGCGGTACTTCTCACGGAAGCCTTCCGGCCCGAAACGATCCACCAGGAATTTGATGCGCGCCTTGGCGCGCTTCACGCGATCGGAATAGCGGTGGTGCAGCGAGACGATGGCCTCCATGCAGGGCAGCAAATCCTGCTCCTCGATGAATTCCTCGACCACGATGGCTTCGCGCGGTTTGTGGCCGAGGCCGCCGCCCGCCAGCACCTTGTAGCCGTAACGCCCGTCTTTTTGAACCGCCACCACACCCAGGTCATGCATCATGCCCTGCGCGCAGTCGTGCTCGCAGCCGGAGAAGCTGATCTTGAACTTGCGCGGCAGGTGCTGGGTGAGCGGGTGGCGCAGAAAATGCGCCACCGCGCCGTCCAGCACCGGCATGATGTCCAGATGTTCGCGCGCGCACACACCGGCCAGCGGACAGGCGGTGATGTTGCGCACCGTATTGCCGCACGCCTCGCGCGTGGTCAGCCCGGCCTGCGCCAGATGTTTGAGCACGGCGGGGGTGTCGGCGGTGGGAACGTAGTGAATCTGGAAATTCTGGCGCGTGGAGACGTGCACCACAGTCGCTCCCGGCGTCCTGCCCCCCGCGACACTAGTACGTCCCTGTACGTCGTCGTGCTTGACGTAAGTTTCCAGCACCTCGGCGATGGCCGTCAACTGATGCGGCAGCATCTTCCCGCCCGGCACCTTGACGCGGATCATGTGCACGCCGTCCTGGCGCTGGCCATACACGCCCTGCTGCAGACGCGCGGACATGAAGCGGTCGGCATCCAGTTCCTTGTTCAGAAACGCGCCTACCGCCTGCTCGTAGCGCTCGAGCTCGTCGAAATTGACCAGTACGCCTGAGTCATTCATAGAAGCCACTCCTGAAAAGAAACCACGGCCTTTGCTGCCCACCCTACAACTCTTAAAACAATATAGCAGTTCACGATTATTCTATAAAGTAATAATAAACATTAAGAATATAATTATCCGCTATAAGCGGAGATCAGGCGGAGGTTCCCCAGCGGCGATGCACGAAGCGCTGCTCCAGCCGGCTGAACAGCCAGCGTTCGGTCAACAAACCCACCCCTATGATAACCAGCATGACCGCCACCACCAGCGACATGTCATGCAGCTCGCGTCCCCTCTCAAGCAGGGAGCCCAGCCCTACCCCCACCAGCAGCAGCTCGGCGGCCATCAGGGAACGCCAAGCGAACGACCAGCCCAGCTTGGCCCCGGTCAGGATGGCGGGCAACGTGGCGGGGAGCATCACGTGGACGTACAATCGCCAGCCGCTGGCGCCCAGCACCTGGGCCGCCCGCATATACAGGGGCGGCATGTTTTTAACCCCATCGCGCGTGGCCAGGGTGAGCGCCATGAGCGCACCCATCACCACCACAAATACCATGGCGGTTTCGCTCAGGCCGAACCACAGCACCGCCAGCGGCAGCCAGCAAATGCTCGGCAGCGCCTGCAGGCCCAGGGCCAGCATGCCGACCGTATCATTCAGCCAGCGCACCCGGCCCAGCAATAAACCGAGCGGTATGCCGATGGCCAGCGCCAGCCCATATCCGATCGCCAGCCGCTGCAAGCTGATGGCCGCGGAAGCCAACAGGGACTGGTCAATGATGCCTGTCCACAAGGTGGACCCCACCTGCGGCAAAAAGGGAAACGCCATCTCATCCCAAAGTTCCAGCCATCCCAGTGTGGTCCACAGGCCGATTAAAGATCCAAAAAATGCCAGGCGTATGACAAACGTGCGCCAACGCTCACCCCGCTCCTTGCGCGCTTTGGTCAGCGCGCTGCGGGTGAGCGCGGCGGAGCGAGCCTCCGGTATGGGCGTATTCATCAATCTATTCCCTCCTCATGGGTGGCCTGCAAAAACTCGGCGCGCAGGTCATCGCGGATAACCGCCGCCACCTTGACCAGTTCGACATCCTCTATGTGACGGGGACGCGGCAGAGCTATGTTATAGATGTTCTTTACGCGGCCCGGGCGGGCGGTCATGACCACCACGCGGGTGCCGAGCCGCACCGCTTCACGCACATTATGGGTGACGAACACGATGGTCTTGCGGGTGCGCGCCCACAAATTCTCCAGTTCGTCATGCAGCATGTCGCGCGTCTGGGCGTCCAGCGCGGCAAACGGCTCATCCATCAACAGGATGCCGGGATCCGTCGCCAGGGCCCGCGCCAGGGCGACGCGCTGCTTCATGCCGCCCGACAGTTCATGCGTCCACGCCTTGGTGAAGCGCGACAAATGCACCATGTGCAGCAGTTTTTCCGCGCGCGCGCTACGCTCCGCTTCAGGCACGCCCGCCATCTTCAAGCCGAACATGACGTTTTGCAGGCTGTTAAGCCACGGAAACAGTCCGGACTCCTGAAACAGCACCACCCGGTCAGGGCCGGGTCCGGTCACCGGTTTCCCATCCACCAGCACCCGTCCGCTATCGGGTTTGGCTAGGCCCGCGATCAGGTTCAATAGCGTTGATTTACCGCAGCCTGACGGACCCACGATACAGACCAGCTCGCCTTCCTCTATCGTCAGCGAGATCTCCGTCAAGGCCTGCACCGCTCCGGATTGCGACCAGAACACCTGCGCTACATCGTTTAACTCTATCTTGGGCATGGCGTTTTCCTAGCGGTGTTTTTGCGCCGCCGGGGTGGCAATGGCCGGTTTTCCCTGCTCCAGCAGAATCTCGTTGAGCAGCGAGAGCTCAAAAATGGGCGCTACATCCGGCGTCCGGGCGCCGGGCAGGTAACGCAACTCCCAGGCCTGGCGCGCCGATGTCAGCCAGGCGCCGGGGATCGGGTCATAGGTGGCCGTCATCCGCGTGTAGGCCTCATCCAGCAGCGCCTGGGGCATCGGTTTGCCCATCAGCTTGGCGAACTCCGCGTTGATGTGGCGCTTGGCCTCGTCCGGGCGGCGGTTGATGGCATCGGTTAGGGCGACATGGGTGGCGATAAAACGTTTCACCAGCGCGCGATTTTTGGTCATAAAATCGGTGCGAACGACGAGTACGGTGGTGGGAAATTCGCCCCGCGGCCACAAGTCCCGTTCGTCCACCAGCAGCACGCCGCCGGCTTCATGCAGCAGCCGCGTTGTCCATGGTTCAGGCACCCAGGCCGCATGCAGTTCCTTGCGCCGGAACAGGGTCAGTATTTCCGGGTTTTTTATCGGCAGCACTTGCACCCCCTTCACTCCCTCGGCCTTAAGCCACGAGCGCAGGGCGATATCCTGGGTATTGCCTATCCCCGGCGCCGCCACTTTTTTGCCGCGCAGGTCGGCGGGGACGCGAATGCCGGCATCCTTCTGCACCACCAGCGCCGCCCCGCCACTGGCCGCTCCGGCAACGACACGCAGCGCCCGCCCCTTGGAGCGGACATAGGCATTCAGCACCGGGCCGGGGCCGACGTAGGCAAGGTCCAGCTCGCCCGCCAGCACGGCCTCCATGGCGGACGGACCGGCGCTGAAGGCCTTCCATTCCACTGGTGCGCCGATCTGGCGCTCGAATTCACCCGTGGCGCGCCCGATCAGCGCCTGCGGGTGGGTCAGATTGGGATGATGCCCCACCCGCAACGCGGCCGGCGGCTCGGACTGCGCTCCCGCCGCCACCGCCATCACCAGCGCCAACGCCAAAGCGATGCCCAAAAACCTTGCTATCCCACTCATTGCCCGTTTCTTCTTGATTTTGAAAAGGAAGGCGCGAACTATACCCATGTTGACTTAGCATTAAAAATAATAAAAAATGATAATAACATAGTTATTTGAAATATCAGGGCGCGCGCATGAACATCCAGCAATTACGTTACCTGCGCGAAGTGGCGCGTTCCGGCTTCAGCATCTCGAACGCGGCCAAGAGCCTGCACACCTCCCAGCCCGGCATCAGCAACCAGGTTCACCTGCTTGAGCAAGAGCTGAACTTCCGTATCTTCGAGCGCAACGGCAAACGTCTGACGGGACTGACGCCGCCCGGAAAGACCGTGCTGGCGCTGGCGGAGCGCGTTTTGCGCGATGTGGAAAACATCAGGCAGGTGGGCGCGGAATTTTCCGACGAGACCGGCGGCAGCCTGTCCATCGCCGCCACCCACACCCAGGCGCGCTATGCGCTGCCCAAGGCGATTAAAAAATTCACCGCACAGTATCCGCGTGTCAACCTGCACCTGCATCAAGGCAACCCGACACAGATCGCCGAGATGGTGGAGTCCGGCCTCGCCGACATCGGCATCGCCACCGAGGCGCTGGCGCTGCACGAGCAATTGGTGGTGATGCCGTGCTATCAATGGAACCGCTGCGTGGTCGCGCCGCCGGGTCACCCCATCCTGAAGGAAAAAACCCTCACGCTGGAAGCCATCGCGCGTTATCCGATTGTGACTTACGATTTCGCCTTCACCGGACGTTCGCTCATCAACAAGGCGTTCGAGGCGCGCGGCCTGAAGCCCAACGTGGCGCTCACCGCGCTCGACTCGGACGTGATAAAAACCTACGTGGGACTTGGCTTAGGGATAGGCCTGCTGGCCAGGATGGCGTTTGACGCGGAGCAGGACAAAAACCTACGCATGCGCGACGCCGCGCATCTGTTTGAACCCAGCACCACGCTGATCGCGCTGCGGCGCGGCACCTTTCTGCGCGGCTATATGTACCGCTTCATCGAATTATTCGCGCCGCATCTGACGCGCGCGGCGGTGGATAAGGCGATGCGGTAGGCCGCGATCAACTCGCCGCGGCTTGTTGCTCCGGCAACTCATACGGCGTGGCGTAGCCGCATTCCTTGCGCGGGCACACCTTTTCCGTGCCGCGGCGCTTGGTGGTCTTGATGGTGACCAGCGGCCAGGCGCAGCGCGGGCAGGGTTCGTTCACCGGCTCGTTCCACACCGCGTAATTGCACGCCGGATAGGTGGCGCAGGAATAGAAAATCTTGCCGTGGCGCGATTTGCGCTTCAGCAGATTGCCCTTGTGGCACTGCGGGCACTCGACGCCGGTGTCGGCTGGTTTTTCCAGCGGTTCCATGTGCTTGCAGTTGGGATAGTTGCCGCAGCCGATGAATTTTCCGTAGCGCCCGCTCTTGATGACCAGCGCGCTGTTGCAGGACGGACAGGTGCGGCCCTCCACGATTTGCGGGCCTTCCGCGCCCGGCTTGTCATCCAGGTTGCGCGTATAGTCGCAGTCGGGATAGGCGGTGCAGCCGATGAAGCGCCCGCGCCGGCCTAAACGGATGGACAAGGGCTTGGCGCACTTCGGGCAGTCTTCATTCATCGCCTCTTGCGTCACGTCCTTGCGCTGCACGGTCTCACCCTTGAGCTCCACCTGCTTTTTGAACGGCCCCCAAAACTCCTGCAGCACCGGCACCCATTCCTTTTCGCCGCGCGCGATGGCGTCCAGCTCGTCTTCCATGCGCGCGGTGAAGTCGTAATCCACGTACTGGGTGAAGTGCTGGGTGAGAAACCTGCTGACCACGCGGCCGAGATCGGTGGGGGTGAAGCGGTGCTTGTCCAGCGTCGTGTATTCACGATCCACCAGCGTGGTGATGATGCTGGCGTAGGTGGAAGGACGTCCGATGCCATGCTCTTCCAGCGCCTTGATCAAGCTCGCCTCGCTGTAACGCGGCGGCGGTTCGGTGAAGTGCTGCTCGGCGCGCAACGCGCGCAGTTCCACTGTGTCACCCACCGTAAGTGGCGGCAGGGTGCGCTCTTCATCCTGCTGCGCGGCGTCGTCCACGCCTTCTTCATACACCGCGAGAAAACCGGGATCCACGATGGTGGAGCCGTTGGCGCGGAATACGCCCACCCCACCCGCCGCCAAGTCCGCCGCCACGGTATCAATGGTGGCGTGCTGCATCTGGCAGGCGATGGTGCGCCGCCAGATGAGTTGGTACAGCTTGAACTGGTCCGACGTCAAATGGGTCTTGATGGTCTCCGGCGCCACTTGAGCCGAGGTGGGGCGGACGGCCTCGTGCGCCTCCTGCGCGTTTTTCGTGCGCGTTTTATAGACTTGCACTTGCGCGGGCAAGGCCTGCTTGCCGAAACGCTGCTCGATCACCGCGCGGATTTCCGCCAGCGCCTCTTGCGCCAGGTTCACCGAGTCGGTGCGCATGTAGGTGATCAAACCCACCGCGCCCTCGCCGGTGTCTATGCCTTCATACAACTGCTGCGCCACGCGCATGGTGCGCTGCGCGCCGAAGCCCAGCTTGCGCGCGGCCTCCTGTTGCAGCGTGGAGGTGGTGAACGGCGCGGACGGATTGCGCTTGCGCTGCTTCTTGTCCACCTTGGTGACGGTGAGCTTGCCCTGCGCCGCTTGCAGCAGCTCGTCGCGCAGGGCGTGCGCCTGTTCGGTATTGGTAACGCTGAATTGGGTGAGCTTCGTGCCGCGATGTTCGGCCAGCCGCGCCATGAAGGGCTGGTCTTGCGCGGCGGCATCGGCCTCCATGGTCCAGTATTCGTGCGCCTGGAATTTATCGATCTCGTCTTCGCGCTCGGCGATCAGGCGCAGCGCGGGGCTCTGCACGCGCCCGGCGGATAACCCGCGCCGTATCTTGGTCCACAACAGCGGCGAGAGATTGAAACCGACCAGGTAATCGAGCGCGCGCCGCGCCTGCTGCGCGTTGATTAAATCCTGCGCCAGGCCGCGCGGGTGAGCAATCGCCTCTTGAACCGCGCGCTGGGTGATTTCGTTGAACACCACGCGTAGCACCTGTTTGTCCTTGAGCAGTTTTTTGTCCTTGAGGATTTCGTACAGGTGCCAGGAAATGGCCTCGCCTTCGCGGTCGGGGTCGGTGGCGAGATACAGGGCGTCGGCCTTCTTGAGCGCCTTGGCGATGGCCTCGACGTGCTTTTCGTTCTTCTCGATCAGTTGGTACTTCATGGCGAAGCCGTGCTCCGGGTCCACCGCGCCCTCCTTGGGCAGCAGATCGCGCACGTGGCCGTACGAGGCCATCACCTCGAAGTCCTTGCCCAGGTACTTCTTGATGGTCTTGGCCTTGGCCGGCGACTCAACGATGACGAGATTTTTCATAGTCTTGATTAAAGCAAAGCCCGCTTAGCGCGGGCTTTGAAAGATGATGCACCATGCCACGGGTCAATGCAATTCCTGCGTGACCTCGTCCATCACCAGCACTTTCATGCGCGCGAGCGCGTTTTCCTGGCCGGGCTGATTGAACAGCACCATCAGCACCACCCACTTCAATTCTTCGAGGTTGATCTCGTCCGTCTCCAGCGCCATGACGCGGTCTATGACCAGCTCGCGGCTCACCGCATCAAGCACGCCGACCTGCTCCAGGAACAACAGAAAGCCGCGCCCGTCCATGCCGAGCTTTCCCGTCTCCTGCTCGGTGAACACGCGGAACGAGGGCCGTACGCCGCTGTTAGGCCGCTCCGCGTGGTCGTCCTGCAGCGCGGCCAGGCCTTCCAGCCAGGCGAGCGCCTTGTTGATCTCAGCTTGCGGGAAACCCGCCTCCAGCAACTCGGTTTTCAGCGACTCTTGATCGGGACTGATCTCGGCCTCTTCATCCATATAGCTTTCGAATAAATACATCAACACATCCAGCACGTTTTCTTTCATGTCAGTTCCTTTTTATCACGCGGGAGTAGAGGCCTCCCGCGACCGGCGTCACATAACCCTGCAATTCCAGTACCAACAGCATGGAGGAAACCGTCTCCGCCGTCAATCCACTGCGCTCTATCAGTATATCGGTGGAGGCGGGGTCGAAGCTTAGGCATTCAAGGATTTTTAATGCCTCCGCGCCAAGCGCCATGCCCCCCGCCAAGGGCACAGCCGCCTGATTTTCCATGGAAATGAGATCCGCGAACCGTCCTCCCAGTTCCTCCAATATATCCTGTGCGGTTTCCACCAGCTTGGCTCCGTCGCGGATCAGCTTATGGCAGCCGCGCGCGAGCGGGTTGTGGATCGAGCCGGGGATGGCGAACACCTCGCGCCCCTGTTCCGCCGCGAGGCGCGCGGTGATGAGCGAACCGCTGCGCGCCGCTGCCTCCACCACCAGCGTGCCGAGCGACAGGCCGCTGATAATGCGGTTGCGGCGCGGGAAGTTGTCCGGCAACGCCGGGGTGCCGATGGGGAATTCGGACACCAGCGCGCCGTGCCCGGCAATCTCATGCGCCAACGCCTGGTGACGCGCCGGGTATACGCGATCCAGCCCGGTGCCGACCACCGCCACGGTGTAGCCGCCCGCCGCAAGCGCGCCGCGGTGCGCGGCGGCGTCTATCCCCAAGGCCATGCCGCTGGTGATGACCAGGCCACAGACCGCCAGGTGCTGCGCGAACTCCGCGGCGGTTTGTGCCCCTTGCGGGGTGGGATTGCGGCTGCCCACGATGGCGAGCTGCGCGCGCGCCAGCAGCTCTGCGTCACCGTGGACGAATAACAGGGGCGGCGCGCCGCCGGTTTCGCGCAACAGGGGCGGGTAGCGCGCATCGCTCAGGGTGAGCGCGTGGTGGTCCGGTTCGGCCAGCCAGGCGAGGTCTTTTTCCACCGCGTCCCAATCGGGTTGGTTGAGGAACGCCTGCGTCGCAGCGCTCAGCCCCAGGCCGCCGCGTTCCGCCGCGCGGCACTCGAACAGCGCACGCGCGCCGCCGAAGCGCTCCAGCAGATGATGAAAGGTGACGCTGCCGACGCCCGGGGCGCGCAGCAGGGCCAGTTCGTAGGCGATGTCCTCCATCATGGCGGGGAGGAGGTCAGATCACAGATTACGGCGTTTGTACCTTGTCGCCCACGCGCAGCGGGCGCGTGGCCTGCATCACCAGCGCGTAGCTGACCCGCTCAAACGGGCGGAATATCATGAGCAGCGCGGCCTGCTCGTCGGGCAGGCGCACCGTGTCCTTGGGGTCCGGGCTGACCAGATCGCGCACTTCACTCCCGGCCTGATAAGCCGCGAGCACGTGGCCGGCCTCCATGCCCTGTTGCTGCCCCAGGTTGAGCACCACCACTTGATACTGGGCGACCTGCGACACGCCCCCGATCACCGAAATGATGCGCCCGCGCACGTCGCCGCCCGGCGCGCGCGGCTGAAAGCTCGCTTCCTGTCCCTGCGTGATGGCGGGCAGCAGGCGGTCGCCGTTGTGCGCCTCCTGGCGCGAACCGTCCAGTACAAACGTCGCCGGATCACCGCTGCGCTGTAACACGGCATCGGCCACATAGATCGCTTCGTAGCCCAGGATGTCCTGCTGTTTGCTTTTCGCCTCCGCGCTCGCGTCCGGGTCACGATAAGCCTGGCCGAGGCGCAGCACGGTGTAGCGCTCTTCGGCGCCGTCCTTGATGCCGCGCACGTACACGCGGTTGCCGGTGGCGGCGATCAGATGCTCGTCCGCACTTTGCACGATGTAGGGCGCGGCCTCCATTTCTTCTTTGGTGACCACGCGCGGACGCGTCAAAAACGGCTGGATCACATTCAGCGGGATGGTGGGGATGGCGCGCGCCACGGGTTCGCTGCGCACCTGCGGGGAGAGCTTTACCGTGGCGCCGCGCCCCTCGCCCGCGCGCTCCGCATGCAGCTCCGGGACGCCGTTGTTGAAGGTGAGCACCAGCACGTCGCCCGGATAGATGAGATGGGGATTGGCGACCTGCGGATTGACCTTCCAGATGTCCGGCCAGCGCCACGGGTCTCTGAGGAAGCGCGCGGAGATGTCCCACAAGGTATCGCCCTTCACCACCGTGGTGCGGTCAGGGTGACTGGGGTTGAGCGCGGGCGCGTCGCTCGCACCAGCGGCAAAGGCGGACAACAGCAACACTAGACCGCACAGAGTTCTGGTCATCTTAAGCACCCCTTTATTCATGTGACTCTCGCCGCGCCATGCTGGCGGATGATGCGCCAAATCCAGTATAATGAATTCTTTAAAAATTCATAAGTCTCATTACTTTAGCAGCTTAAGTTGGTATTTTACCAGTATTTTTTGCCTATCCTCGCAAACCCATGGCACGCCTTAATATACTGTATTATCCCGACCCGCGCCTGCGTCACACGGCCTGCCCCGTGGCGCGAGTGGATAGAGCGGTGCGGAAGCTGGTGGACGACATGCTGGAGACCATGTATGAAGCGTCCGGCATCGGGCTTGCCGCCACGCAGGTGGGCGTGACCCAGCGCGTGCTGGTGATAGACCTCTCGCCGGAAAAAAACCAGCCGCTGTGTCTCATCAATCCCGAACTACTCTACCGTGACGGCGTCGAGGAAACGGAGGAGGGCTGTCTGTCGGTGCCCGGCGTGTATGGTGTGGTGCAGCGCGCCGAGCGCATCCGCTTCCGCGCCCTGGATCGTGACGGCAAGCCGTTTGAGCAGGAGTCCGACGGACTGCTCGCGGTATGCGTGCAGCACGAGATGGATCACCTGGACGGCAAGCTGTTCGTGGACTATCTTTCGGAGATGAAACGCAAGCGCATCCGCAAGGGTCTGGAGAAGGAACGCCGCCGCGCCACGTTGTGAGCGGTGGTCGCTCCCGGCGTCGTGCCTCCCGCGACACTAGTACGTCCATGTACGTCGCAACAGACCGGCGCCAGCGCGGCCCGCCCCCATGCCCACACTTAATATAGTCTTCGCCGGTACACCGGCGTTCGCGGCCACCGTGCTGCAAGCGCTGCTGGACAACGCGCAGGCGGTCACGGCGGTGTACACTCAGCCCGACCGCCCGGCCGGGCGCGGGCGCAAGCTCACGCCGAGCCCGGTGAAGCAACTCGCGTTGCAACACGGCCTGCCGGTTGCGCAGCCGCCCACATTGAAAGACGCACAGGCGCAACAGTCACTGCGCGCACTCAAGCCCGACGTACTCATCGTGGTAGCCTACGGGTTGATACTGCCGCGCGCGGTGCTGGAGATTCCGCGCCTGGATTGTATTAACGTGCACGCCTCGCTGTTGCCGCGCTGGCGCGGCGCGGCGCCGATACAGCGCGCCCTGCTGGCCGGCGACAGTGAAACCGGCATCACGCTCATGCGGATGGATGAAGGGCTGGACACCGGCCCCATGCTGGCCAAACGCGCATGCCCGATTTTGCAGGACGATACGACGCAGACGTTGCACGACCGGCTGGCCGCGCTCGGCAGCGCCTTACTGGTCGAGTCGCTGCCGGCGTTGGCGCAAGGCAAGCTGAGCGCCAGCGCGCAAGACGAGCGGCTGGCGTGCTACGCGCATAAAATCGAGAAGCGCGAAGCAGAGATCAACTGGGGCGAGAGCGCCGCGCACCTCGCGCGGCACGTGCGCGCCTTCAATCCGTGGCCGGTGGCGTATACCTCATGGCGCGGCGCTGCGCTGCGCATCTGGGATGCACAGGCGCTGGCGCAAGATACGCATAAAGCCGCGCCGGGGACCGTGCTCGCAGAGAGCGGGCAAGGTCTGGATGTCGCCACCGGACACGGCGTGCTGCGCCTCACGCGCGTGCAGCTCCCCGGCGGGCGGCCCTTGGGCGCGGAGGAATTTCTCAACGCCCACAGCTTGCGGGATAGTCAATTGGGATGAGCACGCGTGCCATCGCCGCCAAAACGCTCACCCAGGTGTTGCAGCGCAAACAGTCGCTGAGCCAGGCCCTGCCGGTTCAATTGGCCAAGCTGCACCAGCCGCGCGAACGCGCGCTGGCCCAGGAGTTGTGTTACGGCACGCTGCGCTGGTATTTCCGTCTTGAGACCCTGCTCGGCAAGCTGTTGAAGGAAGCGCCCAAGGATCGTGACCTGCACAGCCTGCTGCTGCTGGGTCTGTATCAGCTTATTTATCTCAATATCCCCGCCCACAGCGCGGTGGATGAAACGGTGAACGCATGCGGCGCCCTGCACAAGCCGTGGGCCAAGGCGCTGGTCAACGCGGTGCTGCGCAATTATTTGCGCGAGGCTGCTCGGTTACTGGCCGAGACCGACCACCAGGAATCCGCGCGTCACTCCCATCCAGCCTGGCTGCTCAGCGCTCTGAAACAGGCCTGGCCGCATGACTGGCAAGCCATCGCCGCCGCCAACAATACCCATGCGCCGCTGTGGCTGCGCGTGAACGCGCGCCGCATCACGCGTGACGCTTACCTGCAAAAACTTGCCGCCGTCGGCATCGGCGCGCACGCCGCCATGCACAGCGCGCACGCCGTCGTGCTGGAAAAGCCACTGGCGGTGGAACAACTGCCGGGGTTTGCCGAAGGACTGGTGTCGGTGCAGGACGCAGCGGCGCAGCAGGCGGCGTATCTGCTCGACGCACAACCCGGCCAGCGCGTGCTGGATGCCTGCGCCGCGCCCGGCGGCAAGACCTGCCACATCCTCGAACTGGAGCCCGCTCTGCTGGAATTACAGGCCCTGGATAGTGACGCAGTGCGCCTCCGGCGCGTGCAGGAAAACTTGACGCGCTTGCGGTTAAACGCGCGTCTGCTTACGGGAGACGCGGCGTCGCCGCGCGCCTGGTGGGACGGAAAACCGTATGACCGCATCCTGCTCGATGCGCCGTGTTCCGGCAGCGGGGTGATCCGCCGCCATCCGGACATCAAGCTGCTGAAGTCCGCCGCCGACATCGCGGCGCTGGCGGCGCGGCAGGCGCGCATGCTCACGGCGCTCTGGCCGCTGCTCAAGAACGGGGGGATAATGCTGTATGCCACCTGCTCGGTGCTGCCGGAGGAAAACGAACAGCAGGTGCGGAAATTTTTGGACGCCCATAACGACGCCGGCGCGGAAAAGATCGTCTGGCCGTGGCGCGCGGCGATGGACACCCTCGGCGCGTACATACTGCCGGGAGAACAGGGGATGGACGGCTTTTATTATGCAAAGCTCTGTAAACGCTAAGCCTCTGGCATGGCTGCTGGCCCTGTGGCTGTGCGCGGCCGGCTTCGCGGCGCAGGCGGAAGAAGAAGCCGCGCAACACCGCTTTAGCGTGCTGCACGCGGACACCACGCTGGTGGACGGCGTGTACCTGCTGAACGCGCGCGTGGATTACCGGCTGAGCGAGGTCATTATGGGGGCGTTGCAGAACGGCGTCATGCTCGCCGTGCAAGTGGAGGTCGAGGTGGAACGCGAACGCGCCCTGCTCTGGGACGCCGAGCTCACGCGCCTGTCGCAGCGCTATGAACTGCGCTACCATGCGCTCACGCGCCAATATCTGGTGAAAAATCTGAACACCGCCGTGCAGCAGGCGTTTCCCACGCAAGCAGCGGCGCTGTCCGCCTTAGGTGAGATCAAGAATGTGCCGCTGCTCGATGAGCACCTGTTGACCCCCGGCGTGAACTACAGCGCGCGGCTACGCGCGCGCCTCGATCATTCTCAATTGCCCGCCCCGCTGCGCCTCACGGCTTTACTGTCTCCGGCCTGGCAAACGGCAAGCGCGTGGTACACATGGCCCTTGCAACACTGAAGCATCCGCGCTTCCGCCTCGTGCCCATGGCGGTGCTGCTCGCGCTGCTGCTCGGGTCGCTCTATCTGATGAGCAATGTGACGCAAAGCTCCGAGCAGTTCAGCCGCCTCTATCTGCCGCTGCTCGCGCTCAACGGCACGGCGCTGGTCGCCTTGAGCGCGCTCATCGTGGTGAATCTGGCGCGCCTGGTGCGCCAATACCGGCAGGGCGTGATCGGCTCGCGCCTCACGCTACGCATGATGATTCTGTTCGTAACGCTCGCGGTGGCGCCGGTGTCGATGGTGTTTTACTTCTCGCTCAATTTCCTGCACCGCAGCATTGACAGTTGGTTTGACGTGCGCATCGAACAGGCCCTGGATGACGCCCTGGAGCTGAGCCGCGTAGCGCTGGATGCGCGCCTGAGCGAACTGCTTAATCAAACCGCGCGGCTGGCGCTGGAGCTGGAGGGTACGCCCGACGGCGCCGCGCTCACCGTGCTCAACGATCTGCGCGCGCGCAGCAACGCCGGGGAGCTGACGCTGTTTACCCAGAAGGGGCACATCATCGCATCGAGCAGCGGCGAATTTTCCAGCATCGTGCCGGACACGCCGGGCGAGGCCATACTGTTGCAGCTAGCCAAGGGACAAAATTATGTGAGGCTGGACCCGATCCGCGACGCGGGCCTGTACGTGCGCGTGGTGGTATCCGCCCCGCCGGGCGCCGCGGGCGGGGAGCGGCGTGTGGTGCAGGCGCTGTTTCCCGTCGCCGCGCGCCAGAGCGAGCTGGCCTCCGGCGTGCAGGCGCAATATACCCAGTACAAACGGCTCGCCTACCTGCGCCAGCCGCTCAAGTATACTTTCACCGTGACCCTGAGCCTGGTGCTGGCGCTGTCCCTGCTGTCCGCGGTGTGGGCGGCGTTTTTCTCCACCCGCCGCCTGGTGGCGCCGATCCGCGATCTCGCCGAAGGCACGCGCGCGGTCGCGGCGGGCGATTACACATTGCGCCTGCCTTTGCAAAGCAAGGACGAACTGGGCTTTCTGGTGGTGTCATTTAATGACATGACGCAGAAGATCGCGCGCGCGCGCGATGCCTTGAACCACAGCCAGCAGCACGCCGAAGCCCAGCGCGCCTATCTGCAGGCGCTGTTGCAGCATTTGTCATCCGGAGTGCTGACCTTGGATCATCGGCAATGCCTGCGCACCGCCAACGCGGCGGCGAGCGAATTATTAGGCGCCAGGCTCGACGACCATACTGGTATGCCGCTCGGCGCCATCGCCGAACGCCATCCGCACCTGAACGCCTTCATCGAAACCCTGCGTCACCATCTCGCCACGCCCGCCAGGGAATGGCGCGAAGAGGTAATCCTGGAAGGGCCGGGCGCGCGCAAGACACTACTGTGCCGCGGCACGGCCCTGCCCGCCACGGAGAGCGAGGGCGACACCCTGATCGTATTCGACGACGTGACCGCGCTGATCCAGGCGCAGCGCGACGCCGCCTGGGGCGAGGTGGCGCGGCGTCTGGCGCACGAATTCAGGAATCCGCTCACCCCGATCCAGCTCTCGGCGGAACGCCTGCGCCACAAATATTTAAAAACACTGGACGCCAAGGAGGGCGAGTTGCTGGACCGGCTCACCCACACCATCGTGCAGCAGGTGGAGGTGATGAAGGACATGGTGAACGCCTTCGCCGATTACGCGCGCAACCCGCTGTTGCAAACGCGCCCGCTTGATCTCAACCGGCTGATCAACGAGGTGCTCGATCTGTATCGCGGCCAGGCCTCCGGCGCGCGGTTTCAGACCCGGCTTGAAGCCGGCCTGCCGCTGATCGAGGCCGACGCCGGACGCCTGCGCCAGTTGTTGCACAACCTGATTAAAAACGCGCTGGAGGCGACACCGGACAGCGGCGCGCGCATCACGCTGAGCACACACAGCCTGCCTGATTTCGTCGAGCTCAGCGTGCGCGACCACGGCCCCGGCATACCGCGGGAAATCATGGCGCAACTGTTCGAGCCGTACGTCACCACCAAGCCAAAGGGCGCGGGATTGGGATTGGCCATCGTAAAAAAGATCGCGGAAGAGCACGGCGGAACCTTAAGCGCTGAGAATCCGCGGGACGGCGGCGCGCGGCTTGTGCTGCGCCTGCCCGTCTCCGCGACGGCGCGCAACGCGCAAGACCTTCCCGATAAGGCGCATACGTTATGAAACGTGCCTACATTTTAGTGGTGGACGACGAGCCCGATATCCGCCGCCTGGTGCAGGAAATCCTGGAGGACGAAGGTTACGAAGTGCAGGTGGCGGAAAACGGCGCGGCGGCGCGCGCGCGGCGGCGCGCGCGCCGCCCCGACCTGATCCTGCTCGACATCTGGATGCCGGACGTGGACGGCATCACGCTGCTCAAGGAGTGGTCGGCGGAAGACGCGCTGTCCGCGCCGGTCATCATGATCTCCGGTCACGGCACGGTGGAAACGGCGGTCGAGGCCACGCGCTTCGGCGCGTACGATTTTCTGGAAAAGCCGCTGTCCATGGCCAAGCTTCTGCTCACCGTGCGCCGCGCGCTGGAGGCGGACAAGCTGCGCAAGGAAAACCTCGGTCTGCGCCAGCACGTTGCCACCGTCTCCGAACCCATCGGCAAGAGCGCCGTCATGCAACGTCTGCGCGAGCAGGCGCGGCGCATCGCGCAACATGACAGTTGGCTGCTGATCCGCGGCGAGCCGGGCAGCGGCAAAGAGGTGCTGGCGCGCCATATCCACTCGTTGAGCGCGCGTAGGGAAGGGCCGTTCGTGGAGGTGGGCGTGGCCTCCATCGCGCGCGAAAATTCCGCCACCGAACTGTTCGGCGCGGAAAAGGAAGGCAAGGTGCACTTCGGACGCCTGGAACAGGCGAACGGCGGCACGCTGTTTCTCGACGACATCAGCGACATGGCGCCGGCCACCCAGGCGCCCCTGCTCTCCGCGCTGGAGACCCAATCGTTTCTGCGCGTCGGCGGCGTCGCGCCGGTGCGCGTCAACGTGCGCGTGATCGCCGCCACCCAGCGCGACCTGGCGCAAGAAGTCGCCGCGCGGCGCTTCCGCGAAGACCTCTACTATCGCCTCAATGTATTGACGCTCGGCGTACCCGCGCTGCGCGAGCACGGCGAGGACGTGCCCGAACTGCTCAATTACTATGTGAACTGGTTCGTCACGCACGAAGGCCTGCTTTACCGCACCTTCACCGTGGCGGCGCAAAACCGCCTGCGCCATCACCCCTGGCCCGGCAACGTGCGCGAGTTGAAGAACCTGGTGCAGCGCGTGCTGATTCTGGGCAGCGGCGCGGAAATCACATTGGAGGAAGTTGACGCCGCGCTGGGCGCGGCGACGGCTCCGCCAGCGGCGCCCGCCAAGCTCGCCATGGCGGCGGAATTCGCCTTACCGCTGCGCGAGGCGCGCGAGCAGTTTGAAAAGTCCTACCTGGAATACCATTTGCGCAAAACCGGCAGCATGGTGAAGCTCGCCCAGCTTACCGGCATGGAACGCACCCATTTATACCGCAAGCTCAAGAGTCTGGGGATCAACCCGAAACAGGAGGCTGAATGAAACAGAGGAAAGAGAAAAGAGGCAAGAGAAAAGATACAATACGGCCATTATGAAAATCATCATCCTCGGCGCGGGTCAGGTGGGGGCTTCGGTAGCCGCGGCTCTGGTGAGCGAGGCCAATGACATCACGGTGGTGGATACCGACGTGAAGCGCTTGCAGGAATTGCAGGTGCGCCACGACCTGCGCACCGTGGCCGGGCATGCCTCGCACCCGGAGGTGCTGCTGCGCGCCGGCGCGGAAGACGCGGACATGATCCTCGCGGTGACCAACAGCGACGAGACCAACATGGCCGCGTGCCGCGTAGCGGCGACCTTGTTCCACACCCCCACCAAGGTGGCGCGCGTGCGCGCGGTGGAGTATTTGAATTATCCGCAATTATTCTCCGCGGGGGCGTTTGACGTGGACGTGCTCATCAGCCCCGAGCAACTGGTCACCAACTACGTGCAGCGCCTGATTGAATTTCCCGGCGCGTTGCAGGTGCTGGATTTCGCGCGCGGCTTGGTGCAGCTGGTCGCGGTGCGCGCCTACCACGGCGGCCCGCTAGTGGGGCGCGAACTGCGCGAGCTGAGCGAGCACATGCCGAGCGTCGAGACGCGCGTGGTGGCGCTGTTCCGGCGCGCCCAGTCCGTCGTGCCGCAGGGCGACACGGTGATCGAGGCGGACGACGAGGTGTTTTTCATCGCCGCCACCAAACACTGCCGCGCGGTGATGGGCGAGCTGCGCCGTCTGGACAATCCGTATAAGCGCATCACCCTGGCGGGCGGCGGCAACATCGGCAAGCGTCTCGCCATGATGCTGGAAAACGCCTACCAGGTGAAGCTCATCGAGCAGAATGCGGGACGCGCGCGCGCCATCGCCGAGGAACTGCACAACACCACGGTGCTACACGGCGACGCCACCGATGAAGAGTTGCTGCGCGAGGAAAATATCGAGGAATGCGATATCTTCTGCGCGCTGACCAATGATGATGAGGACAATATTCTCTCCGCCATGCTCGCCAAGCGCCTCGGCGCGCGCAAGGTGATGGCGCTCATCAATCGCCCCGCCTATACCGACCTGATGGAGGGCGGCGCGATAGACATCGTCATCTCGCCCCAGCAGACCATGATCGGCAGTCTGTTGGCGCATGTACGCCGCGGCGACGTGGCGGTGGTGCATTCCTTGAGACGCGGCGCGGCGGAGGCCATCGAGGCGGTGGCGCACGGCGACTATCAATCCTCGCACGTGGTGGGGCGCGCCATTGAAAACATCAAGCTGCCCGCCGGCGTCACCATCGGCGCCATCGTGCGCGGCGAACAAGTATTGATCGCGCATCACGACAGCGTCATTCAAGCCCAGGATCACGTGATCCTGTTCCTGGTGGATAAAAAGCGCATCCACGA
>JBCKVB010000019.1:0-26739 GCA_038924245.1 Gammaproteobacteria bacterium
GGCTGCCTGGAGGTGAGGATGGTCTGCGGATTGTGGCCGTCGGCGTCGGCTACCTGCAGCGCATAGCTCTGCTGTTTCGGCGCGATGGCGGACACGATCACGTAGGCGATGCGCGTGTTGAACGCGCCGGCCTGGCCGGTGAGTTTCTCATAGATGATGTCGCTGATCTGGTGCGCGGTGCGGCGCAGTTCCTGTGCGCCACTGTGAATGGTGTAGCCGGTGATGCGCGCGTCGCGAAACACGTCGAGCAATTCGAACTGCACGCTGTACTGTCCGCCCGGCGCGGCGCGCACCTTGCCTACGACCAGGTAGTTGGAACCAAGCGCGCGCCAGTCGCGGAAGTTGACCTCGCTTGCCTGATGCGGCCGCGCGAGCAGATCCTTCTCCGGCAACGGCGCGAAGCGCCCGCTACGTTTGAGATTATTCGTCACGATAGCGCTGATATCCTCCGGCGGCAGGCCCTGGCCCTCTATGCCGAACGGCACCACGGCGATGGGCAGCGCGCCCTCGGCGCCGCCGGTGATTTCAATGGTCAGCGCCGCCCGGGCATGCGGCAACAGCGCAAGCAGTGCCGCAGCCAGTAAGATGTGCAATAACCGTCTCAAGCCGTCGTCCTTTTCAAGGTCTAAATATGAAATTCAAATCACGAAAATACTTGTCGAACAACACTGCATCCGGTGGCAGCGGCAAGGGACTGGCTCTGTATACCGCACTTTCCACCGAGCGGTCAAACAACTCATCGCCGCTGCTTACCACCACGCGCGCGTCGCTCACCTCGCCGCCCGGCAGCAGGCGCACGCGCACGGTGCACGACATGCCCGCCGTGGCGCTGGCGGGCTTGTGCCAGTTGCGCTTCACCTTTTGCTCAATCAGGCTGATGTATTGGGCGATGATGCGCTGATCCTCACCCTCGCGCGCCTGCTGCACGGCGGCCTGTTCTTCCGCCGCCAGCTGATTCTTTAATTGCTGCTCGCGCCGCGCCTGCTCCTCCTGGCGCTTTTTCTCCGCTTCTATTTTATTCTTCTCTTCAAGCTCTGCCAAGCGCCTTTGCTCATCTTTTCCGGCAGTTTCCTGCGCGAGGCGCTGCTGCTCCTGCGCTCGCTCACGTCTGGCCTGCTCCGTTTCCTGCTCCAGTTGCTTGAGGCGCTGCTGTTCCTGTTCGCGCGCCTGCTTCGCCCGTTCCGCCTCTTGTTGCAATTGTTGGAGGCGCTGCCGCTCTTCCTCCTGTTTCCTGCGTTCCGCCTCGTTGAGCTTCTCTTGTTCCGCCCTGACCTTGGTCTCGTCCACCACTGTGGCCTGCACTGTTGCCACTGCGGCGGTGGGCGCGGGCTTGTGCGTCCAGTCGAGGCTCACCACCAGCGCGGCGATGAGAGCGACGTGTACCGCTACGGCCAACGCCAACGCCCGCGGATTATTGCGCAACTCTTTTAACATTTTATGACGCGGGCTTGGACGGTTTCCGCGCGGGTGACTCGGTGATGAGCCCCACGTTGGGCGCGCCCGCGCTTTGCAACAGCGTCATGGCATGCACCACGCGTCCGTAATTCACGTTTTTGTCGCCCCGCACCAGCACCGGCGTGCCGGGCTGGTTGCGCAACACCGCCGCCACGCGCTGCACCAGGGTATTTTCGTCCACGGGCTTTTCGTTTTTGTCGCCCACATCAAGGTAATAATTGCCCGCCGCATCCACGCTTACCACCAGCGGCTCCTTGCTCTCACGCTCAATTGGACTGGCGGCGGCCTGCGGAAGTTCCACCTTTACACCGGTGGCGAGCAGCGGCACGGTAATCATGAAGATCACCAGCAGCACCAGCATCACGTCAATGTACGGCACCACGTTGATCTCGGCCATCGGCTTGCGGCGCATGCGTTGCTTGACGGCCATTTAACTGTGCGCCTGCCGTTGCAGGATGGTGGAGAATTCTTCCAGGAAGGCATCGTAGCGGTTGTGCAGGCGCTCGACGTCGTTGGCGAAACTGTTATAAGCGATCACCGCCGGAATCGCCGCGAACAAGCCCATGGCGGTGGCGATCAACGCCTCGGCGATGCCGGGTGCGACCAGGGCGAGCGTGGCCTGGTGCACGTTGCCGAGGGCGATGAACGAATTCATGATACCCCACACCGTGCCGAACAGCCCCACGTAAGGGCTGGTCGAACCGACCGTGGCGAGAAAGGATAAATGCACTTCGAGCGCGTCCACCTCGCGCCCCAGCGCCACGCGCATGCTGCGCTGCGCGCCTGCCAGCACCGCCATCGGGTCCGCGCCGCTTTGCTTGCGCAGGCGCGCGAACTCCTTGAACCCGGACTCGAAGATGGCTTCCATGCCGGATAACTCGTGCCGGCGCGCGACCTGATTATAGAGGGCATTGAGGTCTTCGCCCGACCAGAAGCGTTGCTCAAACTCATCCGCGGTGCGGCGCGCCTCTTTTAACACGCCGCGTTTCATGAAGATCATGGTCCACGAGGCGAGCGAGACGACGAGCAATAATAGCATCACCAGTTGTACCACCAGGCTGGCGTTCAGAATCAGGTGCGGCAGGGACAGATCAGCGGTCATGAGGAAAGTAGTGCCAGCAGGTGTCTGGGAATGGGGTGCGCTTTAAGCGTGGCGGCATCAAGACAGGCGAGCCTCACCTGGCCGCTGCACAGTAACTCGTTATTGTGACGTATGTGCTGCTCAAAACTCAAGCTCGCCTTGCCGTGTTGTATGACCTTGGCGCTCACCTCCAGCAACTGGTTAAAGCGCGCGGGCTTGCGGAAGTCCACGCTGATAGCGCGTACCGCGAAAATAATCCCCTGCTCGTTCTTGAGCGTGTCCTGTTCAAACCCAAGCGCGCGCAACCACTCCGTGCGCGCCCGCTCCATGAATTTCAGATAATTGGCATGATACACCACGCCCCCGCTGTCCGTGTCCTCATAGTAGACCCGCACCGGCCAGATGAATTCACTCATAGGTGCTCAATTAGATGGAGGGTTTGACGACGGGAGCCGTGAGCGAGCGTAGCCTGGGTGGAGCGTAGCGCAACCCAGGGGACTAAACCTCACGAAACAAATCCGGCATGGCATTTTGCGCGGGTTGCGGGGCGTTGAGGCCGAAGTGCAGGTAGGTGGCGCGGGTGGCCATGCGGCCGCGTGAGGTGCGCATGAGGTAGCCTTGTTGAATTAAAAACGGTTCCAGCACGTCTTCTATCGTGTCGCGCTCTTCGCCCAGCGCGGCGGCGAGGTTGTCGAGGCCCACCGGGCCGCCGCCGAATTTTTCGATGATGGCGAGCAACAGCTTGCGATCCATCATGTCGAAGCCGTTGTTGTCCACGTTGAGCATGGTGAGCGCCTGATCGGCGACTTCGCGCGTGATGCGTCCGTCGGCCTTGACCTCGGCGAAGTCGCGCACGCGGCGCAGCAGGCGGTTGGCGATGCGCGGCGTGCCGCGCGAGCGGCTGGCGATTTGTTGTGCGCCGGTCTCGTCCAGCACAACATTGAGTATCTGCGCGGAGCGGCGCACGATGTGCGTCAGGTCTTCGACGTTGTAAAACTCCAGACGTTGCACGATGCCGAAACGGTCGCGCAGGGGCGAGGTCAAAAGCCCGGCGCGTGTGGTGGCGCCGATCAGGGTGAACGGCGGCAGGTTGAGTTTGATGGAGCGCGCCGCCGGGCCTTCGCCGATCATGATGTCGAGCTGGTAGTCCTCCAGCGCCGGATACAAAATTTCCTCCACCACCGGGCTCAGGCGGTGAATTTCATCCACGAACAGCACGTCGTGCGCTTCGAGGTTGGTGAGGATGGCGGCGAGGTCGCCGGGGCGCTCCAGCACCGGGCCGGAGGTGTGCTTGAGGTTCACGCCCAATTCGTTGGCGATGATGTGCGCGAGCGTGGTTTTACCCAAGCCGGGCGGGCCGAAGATTAGAACGTGATCGAGCGCCTCGCCGCGATTCTTCGCCGCGCTGATGAATATCTCCATCTGTTCGCGCACCGCGGGCTGGCCGACGTAATCGGCCAGGCGCTTGGGGCGGATGGCGCGGTCCAGTTCTTCTTCGCGCGCTTTGACTTCGGGCGCGATTAAGCGGTCGGTTTCGATCATGGAGCTTCCACCCTCTCCCTAGCCCTCCCCCTCAAGGGGGAGGGGATTTGATGTTGTGTTGATCCGCCCCTCAAGGGAGAGCGGGGGTTATGTGGGGTTGATCCGATCACTGGCACAATCAAGCCTTCGCCAGCGCCTGTAGCGCGCGGCGGATGAGTTCTTCACGGCTCAAACCGGCGCTGTCTATCCCTTGCAGCATGCGGCTGGCCTCGTGCGGTTTGTAACCGAGCGATACCAACGCGCTCAAGGCGTCATGCATGGCGTCGCCTTGATGCGCATTGGATGCAGCCGCGCCCGCGCCGCGCACAGCGCTTTCTTCCCAGCCGCTCAGTTTGTCGCGCATCTCCAGTATCAGGCGCTCGGCGGTCTTCTTGCCGATGCCGGGCAGGCGGGTGAGGCTGGCGCTGTCGTTGTTCCGCACGCAGCGCACGAAGCCTTGCGCCGAAACGCCGGATAAAATAGTCAGCGCGAGCTTGGCGCCGACACTGTTCACTTTCAACAGGCTGCGGAACAGCGTGCGTTCCTGCGCGCTGATGAAGCCAAACAACAGGTGGGCGTCTTCACGCACCACGAGGTGCGTATATAAGGTAATTTCATTGCCCGGCGCGGGCAGGTCGTAAAACGTGGACAGCGGCGCTTCGATCTCGTAACCCACGCCGTGCGCGTCGAGCAGTAGATGGGGCGGCTCCTTGGAGAGCAGTATGCCGCGCAACTGGCCGATCATCGCGCGCGCCCTCGCCGTATGCCGCGTGCGCCGGGGATATGGGCCAGCGCTTGGCGCACGTAGGCGTGACACAACGCGACCGCCAGCGCATCAGCGGCGTCGGCCTGCGGCGCGGCGGGCAGATTCAGCAGTGCGCGCACCATGTGCTGGACTTGTTCCTTGCCGGCGTTGCCCTTGCCAACCACGGTTTGCTTGACCACCGCCGGGGTGTATTCGTGCACCGGCAGCGCGTGCAGCACGGCGGCGCAAATCGCCGCGCCGCGCGCCTCGCCCAGCTTCAGCGCCGAGGCGACGTTGCGGTGCATGAACACGCGTTCGATGGCGACTTCATCCGGCTGATAGTTCGCGCTCAATTCCACTATACCGTCGAAGATGATTTTTAAACGCTCCGGCTGCGTGCCCGGCGCAATGCGCACGCAGCCGCTGGCAACATAGCTCGTTTTTCCCTGCACCACGTCTATCACCCCAAAGCCGGTAATGAGCGAGCCTGGGTCTATGCCGAGTATGCGCAACGGGGCTGGCTCACGAGGGATAGTATCACGCCGTCACGACGGATTCGGGCAGGTCTGCGTTGGAGTAGACGTTTTGCACGTCATCCAGGTCTTCCAGCATGTCCAGCAGCTTGGCCATTTTCCGCGCGTCCTCGCCGCTCAGCGTGGTGCTGGTTGAGGCGCGCATCGTGATCTCGGCGTGCGCGGGCGCAATCTGCACCGCTGTCATCGCCTTCTTGATGTGCTCAAAGGTATCGGGCGTGGTGAGCACCTCAATGGAGCCGTCGTCATTGGTGACGATATCCTCCGCGCCCGCTTCCAGCGCGGCGGCCATGATGCGGTCTTCATCCGAGCCCGGCGCGTAACTCAGCACGCCGTTTTTGCTGAACAGGTAGCTCACCGAACCGTCGGTGCCGAGGTTGCCGCTGCACTTGGTGAAGGCGTGACGCACGTCGGCCACGGTGCGCACGCGGTTGTCGGTCATGCAGTCCACCATCACCGCCGCGCCGCCCGGCCCGTAGCCCTCGTAGCGCGCCTCTTCGTAATGCACGCCTTCCAGCGTGCCCGCGCCGCGCTTCATCGCGCGCTCAATGGTGTCGCGCGTCATGTTTTGCGCCAGCGCCTTGTCTATGGCGTGGCGCAGGCGCGGATTGGTGGCCGCGTCGCCCCCGCCCATGCGCGCCGCGACCGTGATCTCGCGGATCAGCTTGGTGAAAATCTTGCCGCGCCTGGCATCCTGCGCGCCCTTACGATGCTGGATGTTGGCCCATTTGCTGTGGCCTGCCATGTTCTATCGTTCCACTGGGGTAAACTTCAAACATTATACCAGCACTACCCTCTCCAGATAATCCGGCACGCATACGGACCAGCCGAAACGCTCCTCAATGTGGTGGCGCAGGGCGTCGGTGGCGGCGGGTTCGCCGTGGGTAATGAAGGTGGTGCGCGGCGCGGCATGGAAGTGTTCCAGCCAGTCGAGAATTTCACCGTAGTCGGCGTGCGCGGAAAGATTATCGAGCACCGCCACCTCGGCGCGCACCGGGATGTACTCGCCGAAAATCTTGATGTTCTCCGCGCCGTTCAGCATCGCCGCGCCGCGCGTGCCGCCAGCCTGGAAGCCGGCGAACAAAATGGTGTTGCGCGCGTCCGGCGCGAAGGTCTTGAGATGGTGCAGTACGCGCCCGCCGGTGGCCATGCCGCTCGCGGAGACGATAATCATCGGGCCGCGCCGCTGGTCCAGCGCCTTGGATTCCTCCGGGCTGTTGACGATGTGCGCCGCGCGGCACATGGCGTCGCATTGCGCGTCGGTCAGCCGGTGCAGCGCGCGGTGTTCGTGAAAGATGCGCGTGGCGTTCGCCGCCATCGGGCTGTCGAGAAACAGCGGAATGTCGGGGATGGCCCCAGTCGCCTTGAGCAGATGAATGTAATAGAGCAAGGTCTGGGCGCGGCCCACGGCGAAGGAGGGAATCACCATCACGCCGTTACGCGCGACGGTGCGATGAATGATCTCGGCCAGCGCGATCTGCGGGTCGGAAGGATCATGGCGGCGGTTGCCGTAGGTGGATTCCATGACCAGGTAATCCGCGCGCTGCACGATGCTGGGCGCTTGCATGATGAGATCGTTGGGACGGCCCAGGTCGCCGGAGAACAACAATGAAGTACCGGCGTCCTTGATGAGCACAAAGCCCGAACCCAGCATGTGGCCGTTGGGGATCAGGCGCGCGCTTAAACCACCCGCATCGAAATCCTTGCCGAAGGGAACCGGCTTGAACTGCTTGAGCGCGCGCTCGGCATCCTCCAAAGTATAAAGCGGCAGCGCCGGGACGTGTTTGGAGGAACCGCGCTTGTTGGCGTAGCGCGCTTCTTCCTCCTGCAGATGTCCGCTGTCCGGCAGCAGGATGGCGCAGAGATCTTTGGTCGCCGCGCTGCAATACACCTTGCCGGAAAAGCCATTTTTAACAAGCAGCGGCAGGTAGCCGCTGTGGTCAATGTGCGCGTGGGTGAGCACCACCGCGTCAATCTCTTTGGGGTCTATGGGAAACGGCGCGCGATTTCTCAGGCGCAGGTGCTTGTAGCCCTGAAACAGGCCGCAGTCCACCAATATCCTGCTCTTGCTGGAACTGACCAGATACTTGGACCCGGTAACCGTGCCGGTGGCCCCTAAAAATGTGATGTCCATGCTGACCCTTATGCGTGTGCCGGGAACCATTCTATAAGGTGCTGAATGAAAAAGCTTGATCTACATCAAGGGCCTGTTTGGCGGTTTGTTCTATCGTTACAGCCATGACGATCAATGAGTCCAAGACCAGTGTGCACTACCCTAGACTGGACGAGCCGGAAGAATGCCGGGTGCGCATCCCGGCGGGCGATGTCACGCTGGAAGGTAATCTGCATTTAACTCCGAACGCGGGCGGCGTGGTGTTGTTCGCGCACGGCAGCGGCAGCAGCCGCCACAGTCCGCGCAACCGCTTCGTGGCGCATCAGTTGCAAGAGGTGGGTCTGGCCACGTTGCTGATTGACCTCCTGACCAGCGACGAGGAGTTCGCCGACCGCGCCACCGGACACTTGCGCTTTGACGTCAAGATGCTCGCCAAGCGGCTCGCGCAGGTCACCGGCTGGTTGCGGCAGAATCCGCAAACCCAATCGTTCAAGATCGGCTACTTCGGCGCCAGCACCGGCGCGGCCGCAGCGCTGATGGCGGCGGCGGATCACCCGCAAGGCGTGAGCGCCATCGTGTCGCGCGGCGGACGGCCGGACTTGGCCGGGTCCGCGCTGGCGCGGGTCAAGGCCCCGACCCTGCTGCTGGTGGGCGGCGAGGATGCCGTGGTAATTAGGCTCAATAAGGAAGCGTTTGAACAATTGCAGGTGGAGAAAAAACTGGAAATCATCCCCGGCGCCATGCATTTGTTTGAAGAACCCGGCGCGCTGGAGGAGGTGGCGGATCTGGCGCGGCAGTGGTTCGAGCACTATCTGGCACCCGCTACCGCGCCTGCCGAAGCTGACTGATATCACACGTTAATAAAGGGAGTTACGATGGAAACCACATGGATATTGCTGGCCGACCGCAGCATAGCGAAACTGTTTGAAAGCAAAGGCCCTGGCAAGCCGTTGCAGCACGTGCAGGATATCCTGCACCCGGAGGGTAGTCTGCACAATCAGGACATCGCCTCCGACAGGCCGGGGCGCACCTCCACCAGTTTTGGGAAAAAGCATGGGTTCAGCGGACACCATACGCCGGTCGAGAATGTCGCGCATCAGTTCGCCCTGCACCTGGCCGATTTTCTCAACGGCGGACGCAACGCCCATTCCTACGAGAAACTGGTGCTGGTGGCGGAGCCGGGTTTTTTGGGCGAACTGCTGAACGCCCTGAATGACCAGACCGCGAAACTGGTGAGCAAGACCATCAAGAAAGACCTGATGCACCTGAAGACGGGTGAATTTCAGCAATACCTTGCGGGGGACTAAGGAATCTTACTGATCGGGTTACAACCTGCCGGAGCGGGTAATGCCGCGTAAGAGAGTTTTAGTAAGTCGGCCGCGATACCCCGCAGCGCTCCCAGTTCCTGGGTACTCACGTTGGCCCGTTCGTTCTTCTCGAAACCGAAGACGAAGAACCACCGATTGCTTTTGTTCGTCGCCACCAGGGTACGCGTACTGCCGCTCTTGCCCCGCCGGGTAGTGGAACGCGCTTCTTGAACACCCGCTTCATCGTCAAAGTGTCTCACTTAGTGTATTAGTTTGCGCTTGGCGCGCCAGGGCGCTGACGGCGTCGTGCAGGGCGTTGGCGATGCGGCTGGCCGGATCGGGGCCCGTGCCGCGCGCAGCCAGCTCCCCCGGATCGAGCGCGGCGCCGAACACTATCGTAATGCGCCGCGGTCGCGGCCACTTGCGGCTTACCGGCAGCGCTTCAAAGGCGCCGTGGATGTACACCGGCACCACGGGCGCGGGGAAGCGGTGGAGCAGCATGCCGATGCCGGGCCGGAACGGTTTGAGTGCGCCGCTCGCGGAGCGCGTGCCCTCGGGGAACCACACCAGGTTGTGGCCGGACTTCAATGCCGCCGCGCCGAAGGCCAGGCTGGAGAGCGCGCCCCGCTCGGGTTCCACGGGCAGCACCCGGGCGAGCCGCGCAAGGGCGCGCATCAGCGGATTGGTGAACATCACGCCGGTCCAGCCGCCCCAATCGGTGTGGCGCACCATGCGCCAGGGCAGCGCCGCTCCCACCACCAACGGATCGAGATAACTCACATGGTTGGGGGCGAGCACAAACTGGCCCGCCGGCAGCCGGTCGAGCCCCTCCACCCGCAGCCGGAATAGCAGGCGCATGAGGATCCGTATGCAAACAAAAAGGGCGCGGGACAGGGCCGAGAGGACCACGCCAGCGGGTTCGAGCCAGCGCATCTGCGCCGGGCTCAAGACCTGCTCCGGCTCGTCCCAGGAGACGGGTGCAGCGCGCGCCGCCGGGGCCTCCTGCACTTCCTTGAGCAGGTCGCGCAGCGTCTCGATACGGCCGATGGCCTCCTCGCCAAGCTCCACGCCGCTCCGGCGCTGAATCTCCAGGGCGAGCTCGATCCACCCCAGCGAATCCACGCCCAGGTCGAGGCTCGGGCTGGTGTCTGGGGTCAGGCGCCGCTCCGGGTAGCGTTCCGCGAGCCAATCCCAGACCTGCCGCGCGGCGGGATTTTCCAGCAGCGTCCTATCCGGTGCGGCCATCTTTTCCACCGGCAGGGGGCCACGCTGGGCCGCGTCGGGCCGTGATTCCCCAGCCTTGGCCTGCTCAAAACAGCGCGCCAAGAGATGCCGCTGCAGCTTGTCGAGGCGCGTGCGCGGCAACGGATCCCGGGTGACGGCGAAGTCGGAGATGCGCTGGTAGGAGGGCAACCTCTTGGCCACCTCGCCTACCGCTTGCCGGATCGCCGGCGCGATCTCCTTGTAGCCGCGCCGGCGGATCTCGCCCGGCTCGGGCAGGATCAGCCCCACCAGTTGCTCCCGGTATTCAAGCAAGGCGAATTCCCGGATGAAGGGATGCGCGGCATAGGCGGTTTCCACCTCTCCCGGCTGGATGTTTTCACCCCCCGCGGTGACGATCAGCTCCTTCACCCGGCCGGTGATGTGCAGATAGCCCTCGCTATCGAGCTGTCCCAGGTCGCCGGTGTGGAACCAGCCGTCCGCGGTGAAGGCCTCGCGGGTTTTTTCAGGCAGGTTGCGGTAGCCGCGAAACACGTTCGGTCCGCGCGCGAGGATTTCGCCTTGGCCCGGCGGCAGGCCGCGCTCCAAATGCTCCACGCGCACTGCGGTATCAATCTTGATCTCAACCCCCGGTACGGGGCGGCCGACGCTGTCCAGTCTGGGCGAAGCAGGAAGGTTCAGGCTGAGCAGCGGCGCGGTCTCGGTGAGACCGTAACCGACGGCGAGCCGCCAGCCCAGTCCCTCCAGTTTCCAGGCCAACTCCGGATCAATGGCCGCGCCGCCGCAGGCCAGCACGCGCAGCCGCGGCGCGAGCTGCTGGTGCAGGCGCTGGAACAGCCGCCGCCCCACGTGCACACCGAGCCGGCGGCGCAACCAGACGGAGAGCGCCAGCAGGGCGCGAAACAGCCGCGCGGCAACCGGGCCGCGGCCTTGCACCCGCGTGAGAATCCCGGCGTACATAGCGCTGTACAGGCGCGGCACGCCGATCATGACGCTCGCGTCGCCTTCGCGCAGGGCGCGTACGACCTGCGGCCCGGTGAGCGCCTGCGGGATGATGAGCGGCAGCCCCAGGGCGAGCGGGGTGAGCACGCCCAGCACGAACGGATAGACATGATGCAGCGGCAGCGGCAGGGCCACGCGGTCACCTGGGTGCACCACTCCGGCGGCGAGGATGGTGTTGATCTGGAACGCGAGATTGGCATGGCTGAGCGGCACGCCCTTGGGCAATCCGGTGGTGCCGGAGGTGTAGAACAGCGCCGCAATATCGTCCGGCAGGGCCTCTGGCAGATCGCGCGGGACCTCGGCGAAGAGGCGGCGCCAACCGCGCGCGTCGCGCTCATCGGCATCCAGCAGCACGGGGATGACCCTGCCCGCCGTGTCCGCGCGGGACAGCCGTTCCAGTTTGTCGGCGGTGGTGAAGACCAGGCGCGCGCCGCTGTCCGCGAGCACGTGGCGCAGCACGTCCTCGGGCGATTGCACGTCCAGCGGCAGCACCGCCGCCCCGGCGCGCATCGCCGCCAGGCAGGCCGCGATCCATTCCGGGCGGTCGGCGGCGAAGATCGCCACCGTCTCGCCGCGCTCAATCCGTCCGGCCAGGCTGCGGGCCAGGGGCAGCACACAATCCGCCAGCTCGGCGTATGACCAGGTGTGCAGACCGTCTTGATGCAGGGCGATGAGCGCGGGATGGGCGCCGCGCCCGGCGAGGCCGTCAATGACCGGGGTCAGGGTGGTGAGTCGCTTCTCGTTCATGGAGACTCCTGTGGTGGATACGGGTTGCAGGGCCGGCGCAGCCGGAGCATGCGCAGCACCCAGTAGGCGGCCAGCGCCGCCAGGATGTGTTTCAGGGTGTGGCCGCTCAGCAGCCCGCCCAGGGTGAATAGATGCCAGTCAAAGAGCTCGGCGGCCAGCGCCGCTCCATACAGTCCAAGCACCACCAGCACGTCGCCGCCGCGGGTGTAGCGGGGCGGGAACAGCAGGATGAGCAGCGGGATGAGCAGCGCCGGATAGAAATGCACCACCCCGTACGCGCGCAGGTCGCCCGCCCCCTGCGCTTCGGTCGCGCCCCAATAAAGCACGGCGGCGACCCCCGCGGCGAGCAGCGCCGGCAGCAGCGCCAGGCCGGCTGCGACACGGATGCGTTCGGCGATGACCGCCGCCAGCCAGGACATGAGGGCCACGCTCATCGCCAGGCGATCCCACACCAGGCGCTCGTTGCCAGGCTCCAGATGATACCAGGCCGAGGCGAAGCCGGTCAGCGCGACGCCGAGAAAGAACATGAGGTACGGCCAGCGTTCCCGCCGCTCCACGAGCAACGGCGGCAGCGAAGTGGCGAGGAGCCGGCGCAGGCCGGCCGCGCCCGCCAGCACCAACAGGACGTTGGAGGCTACGTTGAGGAAGTTGGGGATACCGAAGAAGGCGCGCCGGTCGGCGAAATCGTGATAGGCGGCCCACTGGGGCATAGGCGGCAGGCTGGCGGCGAACGCCGCCACGGCCACGGTGAGCAGAACGACGACGGCGATGCGCAGCGGTACAGGGGCGTACCGCTGCATCCTACTGGCCGCCATCATCGGCGCCCCGCTCGGCCAGCAGTGCGTCCAGCGCGCGCCACATGCGCCAGATGTCCGGCAGCTCGCGGCTCAGGAACTGCCATGAGAGTACGTGACCCAAGCTCAGGTCCACGTGGCCCAGTATGCTATGGATGAGGTAAATCCGCGCTTGGCCGTCCGGCGCGGCTTGGGCAAGCGCGATGCTCTCGGGGAAGGGGATGAGGTTGTCGTTCCTGCCGTGTATCAGAATCAGACGCGCCTTGAGCCGGCTCAGGTCTTTGTCGTGCAGCGACAGGGCCTGCAAGTCCGCATACAGCGATGGCGGCAGAGCGGCCAGCAACTCCTGGGCGCGCAACGGGTCGTCGTTGGCGACCACCTCATACACACTCCTTCCCTCCGCTCCGAGGGCGGCGGCGAGGTCGGAAATATCCGCTTCGATGTCCTTGAGCTTGCGTTCCATCATGGCTTCCAGCAGTTCCCGGTCGCGGGGAAGCGCAAGGTAAGGCAAGCTGGAGTATACGAATACCAGCTTGCCGTAGTCGTCGGGCTTGAGATAAATCCACTCGCCGTCCTGTTCGAAATAGCCGGTGGTGAAATAGCGCAGGGCGCGCCCGAAATCGTGATAGCCGCCCACGCCGATGATGAAGCGCACCTGTTCCCGGATGTCGGGCTCCAGGGCGGCCAGCACCGCCGGGCCCACGCCATAGCTGAAGGCGCCGATGCCGGCGCGGCCGCCGGGCGCGAGGTCCGGCCGGCCGGCGAGATAAGCGAAGGCGTCCGCCACCTCCCGCGCGTCCGCCGGGCCGATCCGCAGCCGCCTGAAACCGGACAGCTCCGGGGCGAGCACGGCGAAGCCGGCGCGGGCGAGGGTGGTGGCGAAGGCCACCAGGCGCGCGTCGTCCTTGCCCTTGAGCACCGCGCCCGGCACCAGCACAATGCCGGCCTCGGGTTGGTCTTCCCCCGGCAGGTAAAGATCGCCGGTGTGTTTCCGGCCGGCCACCACGTAGGCCACCGGGATGCGCCGGGGCGCGGGGGTGGCGGCCTTGAGCCGGCTCGGGTCCGCGCCGCCGGCGGTGTCGGCGAGCACCAGCAGGGACTCGTAGGCGCGCATCGGCGTGCAGCCCGTGAGCAGAAAAAGCAACGCGAGCGGGGCAATCCAGGCCAGACGGCGGGGCGGTCTCATGGATTATTATGAAGCCGCCGCGAGATGGTCGCGCAACTCGCGCGCGATGAGCAATTCTTCATTCACCGGGATGACGTGGATATCCGTCGTGGAATCCGGCGCGCCGATGCGCCGCTCGACGCCCAGCGCCGCTTCATTGGCCGCGTCATCAAGCGCCACTCCGCACCACTCCATGCCAGATAAAATACGCGCGCGGATTTGCGGCGCATGCTCACCAATGCCGCCGCCGAACAGAATCGCGTCCGCGCCGCCCAGCAGCGCCAGATACGCGCCCAGGTATTTACGCACACGCCGGCAGAAGGCGCGGATGGCAAGCGCGGCCCCGGCATGGCCCTGCGCTTCGAGCTTTAACAGCTCACGCATGTCGCCGCTGATTTCGGACAGCCCCAACAGTCCGGAGCGCGTGTTCAATCCCTGAGCTAATTCATCCACGCTGATGCCTGCGCGCAGCAAGTGCAGCAGCACGCCCGCGTCCACGTCGCCGGGGCGCGTGGCCATGATGAGCCCTTCCAGCGGCGTGTAGCCCATGCTGGTATCCACCGGCTTGCCGTTATGGAGCGCAGCTATGGAGCAGCCTTGGCCGAGCTGCAAGGTGATGACACGCTCCGCCTGTTTCCCGGTCAGCTCCGCGTAGCGTTCATACAGGTAACGATGCGCGATGCCGTGAAAACCGTAGCGCCGGATGTGAAAGCGGCGCGTCCAGGCGGCGGGCAGCGCATAGTATTTTGCTTCGTCCGGCAGGTCGTGGTGGAAGGCGGTGTCGAACACCGCAACCATGGGCACGCTGTCGCCCAACTCTTCTTGCAGCGCGTGTATCACCTCCAGCGCCGGGGGATTGTGCAACGGGGCGAGCGCGCTCAACGATTCTATTTCGCGCAGCACCTCTGGTGTGATGCGCGTTGGCGTCACGAAACGCTCGCCACCATGCACGATGCGATGCCCCACGGCGCTTAACGAGTGCGCCCACGTCTCGCCCAGAATGGCGCGCAGTTGCGCAAGCGCGCTGAGCGCGGCCTGTGCGTAATCGCCGCTGGCCTCGATAGAGCCGCGCGCCAGCGATTGGAGTCCGGCTGTTTCGAACAACTGAAACTTGAGCGTGGCGCTGCCGCTGTTGAGTACCAGGATATGCATGGCAACGCTAGCGCAGATAGGCCTCGGTCGCGTAGCGGCGCATCATGCGGTGACTGTTGAAGTAACACGCGTTCTTGCAGATCGCGCCCTTCATCATGGCTATCCAGCCCGCGCGGTTGCCGTAGTAAAGCGGTAGCACCGCCTGTTCCAGCTTTTGATAAAGCTCCTGGCTGTCGGCGCCGTTGGCCGCTTCCTTGGAGTCGCCTATCGCCCAGCCGGTGACGCCTTCGATGCAGCCTTCGATCCACCAGCCGTCCAGCACGCTCAACTGCGGCACGCCGTTGAACGCCGCCTTCATGCCGCTGGTGCCGGAGGCCTCCAAGGGACGCAGCGGCGTGTTGAGCCACACGTCCACCCCGGCGGTCATGGCTTGCGCGATCTGTAAATTGTAGTTCGGCAAATAAGCGATGGTGATGTCGGCGGCGAGCTCGCGCATGTGCGCGTGCAGCGTCTCGATGAGCCGCTTGCCGCCTTCGTCGCGCGGATGCGCCTTGCCCGCGAGCACCAGTTGAAACGGCCGCTCCTTGGCGATGCTCTTCAAGCGCGCGAGATCGGCAAACAGCAGGTCGGGCCGTTTGTAAGCCGTCATGCGCCGCGCAAAGCCGAGGGTGAGCACGTGCAAATTCAGATTCACCGCGGTGAGCGCCTTGACCTTCTCGATGAGCGCGCGCTTCGCCTCCTGATGCGCGTTCCACAGCGCCTCGTCGGGGATGCGGTCGGCGCGCGACAGCACCTCCGGCTCGTGGCACCAACCGGGCAGATAGGCGTCATAGAGCTTGACGAAGCCGGGAAAGGTCCAGGTGTAAGGGTGCACGCCGTTGGTGATTGCATGTACGCTGTAGCCGGGAAACAGTTTGCGCGAAATCTCGGCGTGGCGTTTGGCGACGCCGTTCACATATTGGCTGAGGTTCAGCGCCAGGCGCGTCATGTTGAGCCGGTCATCGCCCGCCAGTGTTTTCAGCGTGGGCAGGTCAATAAAATCGCCCAGCACGCGCTGTACCAAGTCATAGGGAAACTGATCGTGCCCGGCCTCCACCGGCGTGTGCGTGGTAAAGTTGCACATCTCACGCACCTGCGGCACATTGCAGGCTGATTCGCCGGCCCGCAAATCTTCCGGCGGATAGGCGTAGCGGCGCAGCAATTCCAGCGCCAGCAGCGCGGAGTGGCCTTCATTCATGTGGTATTGGCGGATGCGGAAACCCAGCGCCTGCAACATGCGCGCGCCGCCGATGCCGAGCACCATCTCCTGCTTCAGCCGGTAAGTGGTATCACCACCGTAGAGATGATGCGTGATCTGCCGGTCTTCAGGATTATTTTCGGCGAGATCGGTATCCAGCAGGATCACCGGCACGCGCCCGTTCATGTGTCCTTGCAACGCATACAGCCAGCCGCACACCCATACGTCGCGTCCTTCGATCTGTATCGCCACCGCGGCGGTGAGGCGCGACGCGAAGCGGCTAGGCTCCCACTCATCGGGGCGTTCGATCTGCCGCCCCTGTGCATCTATCTCCTGGCGGAAATACCCCCTGCGGCTGACCAGGCTCACCGCGACCAGCGGCAACTCCAGATCGGCGGCGGAATGCACCGTATCACCCGCCAGCACACCCAATCCTCCGCTGTAGGTGGGGATTTCATTGCGTAGCGCGATCTCCATGGAAAAATAGGCGATGCGCGGCCCGTGCAGAAACTCCTGTAGCACACTCAACTCCCATGCTCGTTAACAAATATGTTTATAGCATAAAGCTTTTGCCAGATGGTTTATTGATGCAAATCAAACACCCGATTTTTCCGCGTTCTAAAATAGAACCGCGCCATTCACCACACCCGCTCCGGAGAGGGAATATACTTGTCTGCCGCGTTTTAAAATAAACTGAAGATCATGAACAGAGCCGCGACGAAACATACGTTGGATGTAAAAGACCAGCTCGCGCTGGAGCGCTACCGGCGCGCGGTGAACTATCTCACCGCGGCGCAGATTTATCTCATGGACAATCCCTTGTTGGAACAGCCGCTCAAGCCGGAGCACATCAAGCCGCGCCTGCTCGGTCACTGGGGCACCGCGCCCGGTATCAATCTGATTTACGCGCACCTCAACCGGCTCATCCTGCGTACCGGCGCGGACATTCTGCTCATCACCGGACCCGGCCACGGCGCGGCGGCCAATCTCGCCAACATGTATCTCGAAGGCACGCTCACGGAATTTTTCCCGCGCCTTACCCAGGACAAGGCCGGGCTCAAGGAATTTTTAAAATCCTTTTCCTGGCCCGACGCTTTTCCCAGTCACTTGAGCCCGGATTATCCGGGCGTGATCCATGAAGGCGGTGAGCTGGGCTACGCGCTCGCCACCGCGTTCGGCGCAGCGCTGGATAACCCCGATCTCATCGTCGCCTGCATCGTCGGCGACGGCGAGGCGGAGACCGGGCCCACTGCGGGGGCCTGGCACAGCAACAAATTTTTGAATCCCGCGACCGACGGCGCGGTGCTGCCGATACTGCATCTCAATCAATTCAAGATCGCCAACCCGACCATCTTCGGCACCATGACGGATGAGGAGTTGCTCGCGCTGTTCAGCGGCTACGGTTATGCGGTGCGGATCGTGGACTTGAGCGATCACATTGATGACGACATGAGCGCGGCCATGCACTGGGCGCATGAGGAAATCCGCGCGCTGCAACAGCGCGCGCGTTCCGGCGAAGTTATCGAGCGTCCGCACTGGCCGCTGCTGATTCTGCGCACACCCAAGGGCTGGACCGGGCCGAAAGAAGTGGACGGCAAGAAGATCGAAGGCTCGTTTCTGTCACATCAAGTGCCCGCGAAAGACGCCAAGACCCATCCCGCGCATCTCAAAATCGTCGAACAATGGCTGCGCTCTTACCGTCCGCAAGAGTTGTTTGATGGAAACGGTTGTCCCGCCGCGGACATCCGCGCGCTGTGCCCCAAAGGCGACAGGCGCATGGCCATGAATCCGCACAGCTTCGGCGGGGCGCGGCACAAACCGCTCACGCTGCCGCCGCTGGATGAGTATGCGGTGGAAGTTGCCGCGCGCGGGTGTAACCTGCTGAGCAGCGTGGAACAGTTCGCCAGGTATCTGCGCGATGTAATAAGGCTCAACCAGACCGAGCGCAATTTCCGCATCGTGTGTCCTGATGAACTGGAGTCGAACAAGCTGGGCGCGGTGCTCGAAGTCACACAGCGCCAATATGTCTGGCCGCTGCCGGAAGGCACGGAGCATACCGCGCGCGACGGGCGCGTGCTGGAGGTGCTCTCCGAGCACAACTGCCAGGGCTGGCTGCAAGGCTATCTGCTCACCGGACGGCACGGCCTGTTCCCGTGTTACGAGGCCTTTCTGCCCATCGTGGACGGCATGATGAATCAGTACGCCAAGTTTCTCAAATCCTCGCTGGAAGTTCCGTGGCGCAAACCGATCTCATCGCTCAATTACCTGCTCACCTCGGAAGCCTGGCGTCAGGAGCACAACGGCTATTCGCATCAAGGCCCCGGTTTTATCAATAATCTGCTCACCAAAAAGGGCCACACCTACCGCATCTATTTTCCGCCTGACGCCAACTGTCTGCTGCACACCATGGACGAGTGCCTGCGCGTCACCGACACCATCAACCTGGTGATCGCCGGCAAACAACCCATGCCGCAATGGTTGTCGCTCGACGAGGCGCGTGAACACTGCCGCGTGGGCGCCTCCGTGTGGAGCTGGGCGAGCACGCATGAAGGCGAAGACCCGCAACTGGTGCTCGCCTGCTGCGGCGACAATCTCACCCTGGAAACCCTGGCTGCGGCGGACGCGCTGCGCCGTGAGGCGCCCGAGTGGCGCGTGCGCGTGGTGAACGTCACCGACTTGCTGGTGCTCGGCATTCCGCAAAAATATCCGCACGGCCTCGACGAAGAGCGCTTCCAAAGAATATTCCCGCTCGACTGCCCGGTGATTTTCAATTTCCACGGCTACACCGCGGCGATCAAGCAACTGTGCTGGGAGCGGCCCAACAGCGAGCGCTTCGACATCAACGGCTACCGCGAAGAAGGCACCACCACCACGCCGTTCGACATGCACATCCGCAACCGCACCAGCCGTTACCACCTGATGATCCAGGCAGCGCGGAAGATGGCCGCCTGCCATCCCCATGTTTCAATGCAGGCCGAGGCATTGATCGTGGAATATGAACGCAAGCTCGCCGACCATCGCGCATTCATCCGCCGCGAGGGCCTCGACCCGCCGGAGATCAATGACTGGCGCTGGCAGGCATAAGAAAGCTCTGATTAAGTCAGGAGTCGTCATACGCTAATGCAAGACCTGAGTCCCAAGCTCCTCACTTAGACTTGGGCGGAAGTTTGGGCTTGGGTTTGTCGGCCAGGTAGTTGTCGGTGGTGACGACCTTCCGACCCGACTTGGCTTCAAGCTGGCGACGGGCATTGCCTGCGACGGAACCGCCTTCCCGTGCGGCTCGCTTGTTCTTCAGGAATCCCTGCGCGTCTTTATTGCGGGCGATTTCGGTGGTGGCGGCTTCGCCGAGCATGGTGAAGATGAGTTCGAGGTCGGTCATGTGGTCGCGCAAGTTTTCCCGCTCAAGGCCTTTGAGCTGCTTGTAGTCGGATGGGGTGAGACCGAAGGTGGCTTTGGAAATTTCGGCGGTCAGGATGGCGAAATCTTTCTGATCCGCAACGCCGCGTTTTTGCCATTCGCCGGTGAGTTCGTCACGAACGGCTATGCCACGGACTCGCTTTTCGATCCAGTCGTCGGGGTAGCCTTTCTCTTTATAGAGTTCCCGCATCCGTTGCTGGGCAAGTTCGGGGTTTTCGATCTCCTGGACGCGCTCGTAGCCGACTTGCGCCAGCCAGCGCTTGAACGGCTCGGCCTTGTGAGAAGGGATGGACTGGATGATGCGGAAGGCGGCTTCGGTGTTGACGCAATCGGTTTTGTAAGTCTTGCCGTCAGCGGAGGTTAGTTTCAGTTGTACACAAAGTGTGGACAACTGAACTTCGCTCTGTTTTCGCTCACGCGCCTTCAGCATATTCCAGTAATTCCGTGGGTTGTCGCTGTCGGTGAGGGCGGCGATGATGTCCACAACGGAGAAGAACCACTGCTCGTCGTGCCAAATGCGACGAATTTGCTTCGCCCCGAAAACAATCATCTTGCCCTGTGAATCGGCGGGGAGTTCTTCTCTCATGGTTTTGTCCCTTTCTGAAGGATAGTTCTGATTGTGTTCTTTGCGTCCCTCGAACAGCAAATCCCATACCGGCCGATCCGCCTTCAGGGCGCGCTGCTCAAAACGGCTGGGGGCACGTTGCGCCGCGCCGGCAAACACGCCCGGACCATGAGTATTTTTTAAACGTAAACAGTTAGTTAGCACATGCATCATGTGTTGCGCGTAGTCTTCGTCATCGGTGGCGAGATGGAGCAACCCTCGCGCCTTGAGTTTCCTGGCCACGAGTTCGGCAAAAGACGGCTGCACCAGGCGGCGCTTGTGATGGCGGCGTTTGGGCCAGGGGTCGGGGAAAAACACCTGCACCGCGCTCAGGCTCGCATCGGGAATAGAGCGCTGCAACACCTCGACCGCGTCGTGACAGCACACGCGCACATTGACCATGCTCTGCGCATCGAGACGCCGCAGCAAACTCCCCACACCGGGGCGGTGCACTTCAATGCCGAGATAATCGTTTTCAGGGTGGGCGGCGGCCTCGGCGAGCAGCGCATCGCCCGCGCCGAAACCGATTTCCAGAATACGCGCAGCGCGGCGGCCAAACAGCGCATCGAAGTCGAGAGCAGCATCCCCAACTTCCACGCCATAGCGCCGCCATAGGGTATCAAGCGCATGCTGCTGGGCGCGCGTCATGCGCCCCTGGCGCAACACGTAGCTGCGGATGGGTCTCATTTAAAACAGGGAAAAGAGAAAAGATACAAGAGAAAAGTAACAGACAAGGGCATTTAACTTTTCTCTTGCCTCTTGTATCTTGTTAGAAAAACGACCCTTCAATCGGCGACGATGCGCTGCCATATAATTTACGCGGCATGCGCCCGGCCAGGTAGGCCTCGCGCCCGGCCTGCACCGCCTTGTTCATCGCGCTGGCCATCAACACCGGGTTCCTGGCGGCGGCGATGGCGGTGTTCATGAGCACGCCGTCGCAGCCCAGCTCCATCGCTATCGCGGCGTCCGAGGCGGTGCCGACGCCGGCGTCCACCAAGATCGGCACCTTGGCGTTTTCCACGATCAAACGGATGTTATAAGGGTTGCGTATGCCGAGACCCGACCCGATGGGCGCGGCGAGCGGCATCACCGCCACGCAGCCCAGCTCTTCCAGGCGCTTGGCGATGAGCGGATCGTCGGTGGTGTACACCATCACCTTGAATCCCTCTTTAACCAGAATTTCAGCCGCTTTGAGGGTCGCGGGAATATCGGGAAACAGAGTCTTCTGATCGCCCAGCACTTCGAGCTTGACCAGATCGTGGCCATCGAGCAGCTCGCGCGCGAGGCGGCAGGTGCGGATCGCGTCCTCGGCCGTGTAGCAGCCCGCGGTGTTGGGCAGTATCGTGTAACGCTCGGGCGGCAGCACGTCGAGCAGGTTGGGCTCACCCGCATTCTGGCCGATGTTGGTGCGGCGGATGGCGACGGTGACGATCTCGGCGCCGCTCGCCTCGACGGCGCGGCGCGTCTCTTCCAGATCGCGGTACTTGCCGGTGCCGACCAGCAGGCGCGACGTATACCGTTTGCCCGCGATGATGAGCGGATCGGCGTGATGCGGTTCCGTGGACGGCAGGGCGCTCATACTCTAACCGCCCCCGACGGCGTGGATGATTTCCACCTGGTCGGTGTTTTGCAGCACCCACGTGGCATAGGCGCTGCGCGGCACGATCTCGCGGTTGACTTCCAGCGCGCAGCGCTTGTCCGCGAGCCGCATTTCGGCCAGAAGTTGCGCCACGTTGCAATCCGGCGGCACCTGGCGCGTCTCACCATTAACAAAAATCTGCATAAAATCGGCTTGGTTGTGTGGCATCAGGTTTATCTATTCTAAAGCATCGGCGCCGAGGTGCAACGGACACCGGCCATTATTCCCCGATATGCAGGGATTTTTTCAGCCGGAGGGGGTTATGTTAAGCTAACCCCGTAAGAAACAGAGAAAAGCGACAAGATGAGAAAGGCGCAGATTTAACTCACCCTGACTTTTCTCTTGCCTCTTTCCTCTTGTGCCTGGTTTAAGCGGGTGTAGTTCAATGGTAGAACTTCAGCTTCCCAAGCTGATAGTGTGGGTTCGATTCCCATCACCCGCTCCATAACTACAGAGAAAAGAGTAAAGAGAAAAGAGCAAAGTTGAGACACGTACACATTTTAGTTCGCCCTGACCTTTCTCTTGGATCTGGTTTTAATATGGAAACTCTGATCCGCTTCGGCGGTTTTGCCGCGCTGCTTGTCATCATGGCGCTGTGGGAAACGCGGCGTCCGCGCCGCGCGCCGGCCCAGCCCAGGAGCCGGCACTGGCGCACCAACCTCTCGCTGCTTGCGGTGGACGCGCTGCTGGTGCGCCTGCTGCTGGGCGCCGGGGCCTACGCCACGGCGCTGCATGCTCAGCGGCACGGCTGGGGATTATTTAATCTCACCGATTGGCCGGTCTGGCTAGAGTTTGCTCTCGTCTGGCTGCTGCTCGACTTTGCCCTTTACCTGCAGCACGTATTGTCACACGCATTGCCTGTGTTCTGGCGTCTGCACCGCGTGCATCACAGCGATCTGGATTTTGACCTCACCACCGGCGTGCGCTTTCATCCGCTGGAGATTCTTGTTTCCATGCTGTACAAGATGGCCATCGTTGCCGCGCTGGGCGCGCCGCCTTGGGCGGTGCTGGTGTTCGAGGTGATACTGAACGCCGCCTCGGTGTTCAATCACGGCAACGTACACATTCCGGAAAAAATAGACCGCTGGTTAAGGTTATTCATCGTCACCCCGGACATGCACCGCGTGCATCATTCCAGCGTGGTCAACGAAACCAACTCCAACTTCGGATTTTCCATCTCGCTGTGGGATAGGCTGTGCGGCACTTACCGCGCCCAACCCGCCTTGGGGCAGTTGGGCTTTGAAATCGGACTGAAGGAGTACCGCGCGCGCCTGGGCCTTTTTGACCTGTTGCTGCTGCCGCTACGGCGCAAGATCGGTCAATACAGTTTCAAAAAAGACACTGACGGCGCCGTATAACCATGCTGCTCATTTTAATGCGTCACGCCGAGGCCGGGAAGGCAGCGCGCTGCCATCCTGATGACGATCTGCGCCCGCTCAGCTCATCCGGCAAAAAAACCCAGCGCGCCCTGGCCAAGGCGCTCAAGCGCATGAAAGTCAAACCTGACCGCATCCTCACCAGCCCGCGTCTGCGCGCGCGCCAGACGGCGGAGATCACGGCAAAAGTTATGGGGCTTACGGGGATGGTGAGTGAAGACGCGGCGCTCGGCGGCCGTTATTCACTCAAGGCCGCGCTTACCCTGCTCACGCGCTGCAAACCCGATGAGGTCATAGTGTGCGTCGGCCATGAGCCGGACTTGAATGAGCTCGCCAGGGCATTGCTGGGAGCGGATTTCCCGATGAAGTTCGACAAAAGCGCCGTCATGGGCATCGAGTTCAACCGCCGCGCGGCGCGCGGCGCGGGTACCTTGCTCTATTTCTACCGCCCGCAAGACCTGCTGCGGCTGATCTGAATGGCTTGCAGTCTCTGGTAGGTCAGGCTGCGAAGCTGCCTGACAACCCCTGTGTCATGGAGCGCTGCGCGCACCGTGACCTACGTGCTAAGCGAAAATCAGAAGTCGTGGTTGATGCCGATGGAGAAGGTGGACGGATCCTTCCCTGTGTTGGGCTTAGCCGCGCCGCTGGAACCGCCCGTGCCCAAGCCATACTGCGCAGCGCTTTCGTTGTCAGTGCTGGCATACAGAGCGTAGAGGGTGGTGCGTTTGGAGAGCGCGTGATCCAGACCCAGCACATACCAGTCCGCGCCGGTGTTGCTGGCGACATCGTTGTCATCGACCTGGGCGTAGGCGATCTTGAAGGTGTTGCTGTCCATTTTGTGCGACAGCGCCAGGTACCATGCATTGCGGTCAAACGCGCTTGCTATGTTGTCCTCCGACAGCGCTTCGTATACCAGGCCCAGCTTGGTTTTGTCGTGGTTGAATAGGTAGCTCAAGCCGAATGTCAGGCCGTCCGTGTCATTACCGCCCGCGCCGTCCGTGGTGTCATTATCGTGTTTCTCGTAGGCCACGCCGGCGTAATAGGGACCGTTTTCATAGGTGGCGTTCATGCTGCATCTGTCCCGTTTCACCGCACCGTTCTCATCAGGACGGTAGGCGGCCATAAATTGAAACCCGTTCATCTTCGGGCTCCAGTAGTTGATGCTGTCCGGCTCGCGCTCGTTAAACGGTGTTTTCGTAGTGCTGATGCTGCCGATGATGGCGTTAAAGTCGCCCATGCTGTCGTTGGAGACATCCAGTTTGCCGGTGGCAAGCTTGTAAGGATTGTCCGTGACACCCAACACCAGTGTGCCGAAACCACCCGCGAGGCCTACGTAGCTGTTGCGCGCGGTGCCAAACAGTATGCCCGGCCCCGCCGTTGTACCGATTCCCCCGGTACCGATGGTGTCTCCCGTGCCGTTATCCATGCTGACCAAGGTTTCCATTTGGAAGATCGCCTTCAACCCATTGCCTAAATCTTCCACCCCCTTGAAACCAAAACGTGAACTGTTGCTGGAAATGCTGGTGAGATCATTGCCGCCGTGATCCGTCATGTCCACAGACATGCGCGCCTTGCCGTAAATCTTGTAGGCATCGCTCGCCTGTGCCGCAAACGGCGCCGCGCACAGCGCCGTGATGAGCGCTGCATATAGTTTTTATGTGGATGCTGCTTCATGTGCGTACTCTTCTTGAGTCTTGGTTTTTATTAGCCTAATCCGCAGCGCTAAACCGGTGTCCGGCTCGCAGCCTCAAAACCGTGGGCGTAGATTGCCGGGGTCATGTTACAGAAAAATGAACAAGCTGTTACAGGATAGATAAATTTACCAGTTCCGGAAATTTGCGGCATGAAAGTTCAAGCCGCGCCGCGCATCCGCTGAAAATTCATCCGCGTGTCATTTCCCTGTCACGCGTCATACGCATAATATGTGCCGTTAACGTTTTTTTACCGCTTTCATACAACCCATAAGAGGACATGGACAACATGACACCGGCTTCATAGTGCCCGCACGGTATGATTCCGGCGCCAGGGCGGGGTTTGCCAGTTGGAATTGTTTCCGCGCAAAACTTGACCTATGATAGGATCAAACATGGCTACTTACCGTGCTGAGCAGCACGCCCTCCCTTCCGCCGAGCAGACGGAAGCGCATTGGGCGCAGGCCAAGACTCTCCATGACATCATGGAGCGGCGGCTGCTCACTGCTTTGTTTCAGCCCATCGTCGCAACCTCATTTACGGTTATGAAGCCCTGATCCGCGCCCCCCCGGACAGCGTGCTGCACACGCCGGATAATTTGTTGACACCGCGCTGCGCACCGGCCAACTCTCCAGGCTTGATCTGCTGTGCCGTCAAATCGCCTTACAGTCTTATAAAGAACAAGGGCTGACCGGCAAGCTGTTTCTGAATATCAATCCCGCCAGCCTCCTGCAACCCGACTTCAAACCGGGGCTCACCCTGCAACACATGGCGGAACTGGGAATCGCACCGGAGCAGGTGGTGATGGAGATCACCGAGCATACCCCGATACACGACTATACGATATTGCACAACGCGGCGTTGCACTACAAAACCATGGGGCTGGAGGCGGCTATTGATGACCTGGGCGCGGGCTATTCTGGTCTGCGCCTGTGGTCGGAGCTGCGCCCCGACTATGTAAAGATAGACCTGCACTTCGTGCAGGGCATCCACGAAGACGTGGTTAAACGCAAGTTCGTGCAGTCCATCCATGAAATCGCGCAGACGCTGAATTGCAAGGTGATCGCGGAGGGTATAGAAACCAAAGAGGAGTATCTCGCGATTCTGGAACTCGGCATCCCGATGGGGCAGGGCTACTATTTCGCCCGCCCCCATGCCATCGCGCCCCGGCTGCTGTCACAGGGCGTGGTGACGGCCGGGCGTACACGCAACACGCACTTTCACCTGCGCAGTTCACAGCGTTTCAGCACCACGGCGGCGCTCATCACGGAGCGCGCGCCAGTCCGCCCCGATGTGCCGTTCCAGGAAGTAGGCGAGTTATTTTGCGGCGCACCGCACCTGAACTCCATACCCGTGGTGCGCGAGGATAATGTGCCGGTCGGCCTGGTGCGGCGCAACGAGTTCATGAACGTGTTCGCCAGTCGCTATAGGCGCGAGCTGCACAGCAAGAAACCCGTCGCGCGTTTCATGGACAAAAAACCCCTGATCGCGGATCAAAACCTGTCTCTGGAGAAGCTGAGCAAGCTCGTCACCAGCGAATCGGAGCTGCGGATGAGCGATGAGTTCATCATCGCCGCGCGCGCCGGTGAAATCAAGCACCAGGCCAAGAGCCTGAGCGGCAACAGCCTGTTCATAGACTGCCGCACGGCGGAACATTCAGCCGACCAGTTGCCGCTGCTAAACTAACGGGAAAGTCCGGCCATGGCTCTTTTCCGGTAACCCGCCAAAACCCCCGGCCCTGTAACACAACTGTAATAGTTTTACACTTTAATAGTCATTCAATATGAACGGCGCGCTCTAACTCCAAGTGCAACATTCTTTCATGGGAGAATGCTGCATGCCAAAAGAATACAAACACCTCACATTGGATGACCGTACGTTGATTCAAACACAGCTCCAGCAAGGATTCAAACCTGCGGCCATTGCAGCAAGTCTGGGGCGGCCTCGCTCTTGCGTCTCACGTGAACTTGCCCGCAATGGCTGGAAGGCGCCGCTTGCC
>JBCKVB010000020.1:0-26460 GCA_038924245.1 Gammaproteobacteria bacterium
CCTTCCACTTGCGCCTGGTGATGTCGTGCATGCTGCCGATGAACTGGCGACGCCCCTCCCTGAAAAACTCTGAAACTCGCAGGTACATCGGGAAAACGCTGCCGTCGCTGCGCTTGGCCGTCACCTCGCGTCCGGTTCCGATGATGTGCGCCTGACCGGTATGAAGATAGCGCCCTAGGTAACCATCGTGTTCGCTGTGGTAAGGCTCCGGCATCAGCACGGATACATTCTTGCCAACCACCTCTTCGCTGCGGTAGCCGAACAGGCGCTCCGCAGCCGGGTTGAACAGTTCAATCATGCCGGTCTCGGAGATGCTCACGATGCCTTCATCCACATTGTCCAGCAGCGCCCGTTCGTGACGTTCGCTGTCGCGCAAACTGGCGCTCATCTCCAGCGCACGCCGGTGCTGAGTGGCAAACATCCAGATCAGCCCCGCGAGCATCACACTCAATAGCGTTCCGACTACCAGTATGAACAACGGCTTGTTCTTGTCAAAGGCGGCATGAAATGCCGGGCGCGTGGTGAAATGCAATGACCAGGTATGGCCATACAAGTCCATGTGTCTGGTAAGCGTCAAACTCCCAGGCGGCGGCGCGCCCAGCGCGTGCGCAATTTTGTCATCGTCATAGAGCAGGCTATCAGCCGAGTGCTGTGTGCCGTCGTATACCTCGATATCGATATTCGGCTCTGTATCTGCATCAGTCTGATACTTTCCCAGGATGCCGCTGATGAGATCGCCCATCCGGAATGGACTGTAGACATAGCCAACCAGATTGGCACGCCGTTCTGCAAGCGTATTGTGAGGCGTTCCATTCTTGTAGTAAGGCAGGTACATCAGCATGCCTGCCTGCACTTCCTTGCCGTCTTCCTGAACGAGTGTCACTTTCGAGGAAATGGATGTGCCGCCAGTGTCACGTGCACGCTCCATCGCCGCACGCCGATTCGCTTCGGAGAACATGTCAAAACCAAAGGCGCGCTGGTTACGCAAGTCGAATGGCTCGAGATAAATAATGGAGGTGTATTCCGCACGAACACCCGCCGGACGAATCGCGTAATCGGGGAAGCCTTCAGCACGGATCGTGCGCAGGTGTGCATCCAGGCGCGTCGCTGGAATATGGACGGAAAAACCGATGCCCTGTATGCCAGGGTATTGTTCCTGAACTCTCTGGCTGGCGACATAGTCCTTCCATTGGGTTCTGGTAACACTTTCAGATGCCACAAACAGCCCGACACCGCCGCGCAACACGTGCTCATAGCCCTGCATACGCTTGAGAATGGCGTCGGACACATCTGACGCACGGTTTCAAACTGCACCTGCTGCGCCTGCAAGAGTGCTTCCTGCGCGTTCTTCCAGGCCAACAACGTCACCAGCAAGGTGAGAAGTAGAACTATCCAGGCAACGTGCTCATTAAGAATCCATGCACCAACCCGCACCCAGAAAGACTGCTGTGCGCTTCGACCAGAAGTCGGCGTATTTTCTGAATCTATCGGGCTGTTTGATTTCGACATTTTTTGTTCCCGCTACCAGGCGTGTGGCTGTTGCTAATTTTTGGTTCATCAGTAAAAACTGTGGGCAAGTTTTGGCTCACAAACATAAAGGGGTTACATCTAAAATACTGCTCTGTTTAAAGAAACTAATCAAATAAAATCAATTAGACGAAACATTTAAAAACAGGGAATTCAACCCTATCCGAACAGTATTGAGATGCGACCCCAAGCTGCGCACGACCCCAAACTGTTCCACGGCATAGTCGCGGAAGTCGTAGCCGTAGCGCTGGACCATGGCCTCGAGCAGCAGCGGCAGCTCAATGGCCTCAATGGCCTCGGGATCGGGGATCTGCACGTTATTGTTCGGCTTGGCAATGGTGGCTGCCCCTAACGGGCATGACAATTGTGCCACCCCTGATAATGAAACTTGCCATGACCATTTCCCCCACCCCAGCCCCCCGAGGTAGAGGGGGCAAAGTCTCGCTGCGCGAGCTTCACGTTAACTGTACAGCCAAACCCGCAGGAGCGAAACTGATCCTGTAAGCTTCTCGTTGAGGACTTAACAAAAGAGAAATCACACGTGCCATTAGGGTCAGACTCGACATAAATCACACCCAGCGCGACAAGTCGCTTGCCATCCAGCCCTGATCGAATCACAAACCCGGCACTTCCTCCCCTTTAATGACTGGCATCAAACGACTGGTGAAACGAGCGGGTTGAACGCTTTTAATTCACCAATCCAGTCAAAATCCTCTGTGTTGCACGTTGCCAGCGTATATCCATGCTCAAGGCAAGTCGCGGCAATAAGGGAATCCGCGAGAGTAAATTTCCGCGGCAGAGGAAGTTTTTCCAGATGCTGCTGGATAGTCTGCTCAAGTTTCATTTACATTTTCTCCTTATTCGGAAAGCCAATCTTACCCCTACTTGTAAACCAAGACAAAGGGGTTAAGTTCATTGTATGACTATATGAACCGTGTTATTCCGCCCTTCCCCGCATGCCCCTGGCGAAGCACACGAGCAGGTGAGACGAGGTAGTAGGGTGGTCATACAATGAACATGACCCCTTTGTTACTTTGTCTCAAAAATCAACGCTTGAAGTGCGCCGCTGCCTGGCCGTTATCGAGCACCGTACGCACGGCATCCGCGGCAGCCATAAGCGAGTCATGGCGCTTCACGTGGAGCAGCGCAATTGCGGCGGCGGATACCAGCGCATCGCGCATCGGCCCGGGCTTGCCGGCGAGCGTTTCCATGCCTGCCTCGACCGTGGCGCGCGCCATGGCCTGGGTGTCGAAAGCCGCCGCGACCCCATCCCCATTCCCCTCTCCGCCCGCAGTTTCGGACGCGCCGGGCACGGGAACGGGACGAATGGAATGATCAATGCCAAAATCGGCCGGGGTGATATCGCGCATTTGCTCCTCGCCCCGGTCATGGTAGTAAAAATATTTTCCGGCCTGGCGTAGCGACGGAATCACCCCGCCTTCCACGCCGCGCACCAGCAGCGCCGAATCGAAGCCCGCGTGGCGCGCGAGCAGCGCATAAACCCGCGCATAGGGTTTGTGCACGTAACCGGTCATGAAGTGAGTGCGAGCACGGCCCCGAATCGGCCCGACACACACTTCCACCGTCGTCAGCACCGGGCGTTTGACGATGAGGGTGCGCAGATTCTGGAGGTTATGCAGTTTCGGACAGAACGCCTGCTGATCCACATACGCCCAGCCCACCTCTTTCTCTCCCAGCCGCTCGGCCGCCTGTTCGGTGGAGAGGTTCACCGGCACCCCTGCTGCGCGCAATATCTGGTGCGGCGTCACGCCGTATTTCGGCCCCAGCGTCTCGATGCCATGCGACACCGTCGGCAACCCGCAGGCGGCCAGCACCGCCGGCAAGAACGGCGACGGCGGGAGTGATCGTGTAAAGCCGTCATACGGGTCGCCGATGTCGAGCAGTTCTTCGACCGGCGCCACCACCATCTGGGTAACGTCGCGCAGCGCATCGAGCGCACCGCAGTTTTCATCGTCGCTTTCGCGCTTCATGCGCAGCGCGATCAGAAAGATCGCCGCCTGCACCGGATCCACCTTGCCATCGAGTACCAGACGCATGCCGGCGCGTGTCTCGTCTGCGGAAATATCTTTGCTGAGTTCGGGGCCGGTCGCGATGCGCTTGATAATAGAACGCATCAGGGCCACATCGGCGTCAATGGTAGCGATAACGGCAGGACTGTTCATTCCTTAACCTACATCAATGAGAATATCGTCACCGTCAATTTTGACGGGGTGGGTGGCCAGGTTGTCCTGTGCGGGCTCCTCCATGACCTGACCGGTACGGACGTTGAAACGGCTGTTGTGTAACGGACATTTCACATACTCGCCCTGCAGCGAGCCGGTTGAGAGCGAGGCATCTTCGTGCGTGCAGGTATCGTCCGTGGCGTACAAGGCTCCGCCAATATTGGCGAGCAGATAACGCTGACCGTTGACTTTCACGCATTTCATTTTCCCGGGTTTAATCTCTCCCACCCGCGCCACCTGGACAAAAGCCATTGCTTCCCCGTAACTTCGACTGATCACGCCATTGAACCGACGATTATGCCAGATTCCAAAGAAACAGCGGGGTCAGGCCTAACAATCCAACAATATTCTTATGCTTAATAGGGTAAGCTGCTTAATAGGGTAAGCTGTTCGACGACTCGTTGAAGTGTTGGAATGTTAGACCTGACCCCACGAAAAATGGGCATCCAGCATTAAGCGGTAACGCGCCTCGCCCTTGCGCCACATTCACCACATTTCAGGCACGCCGTGCAAGCAGACCGGTGTCGCGCAAAAATTTGCTATCATCTAAGCATTATGACCGCGTTGCTTAAGTTGAAGGCCATCGAATGCCGCTACCAGGAACAGGTGGCGGTGCGCGATTTTTCCCTGCATGTCAACGCGGGCGAACTGGTGTGCCTGCTCGGCCCCTCCGGCTGCGGTAAGACCACGGCGCTGCGCGCCATCGCCGGTTTCGAACCGGTGTTGCAGGGCGAGATCGTGCTGAGCGATCACGTCATCTCGCGCCCCGGTTACACGCTCGCGCCGGAGTTGCGCCAGATGGGCATGGTGTTTCAGGAGTACGCCTTGTTCCCGCATCTCAACGTCACCGAAAATGTCTGCTTCGGTCTGCGCGGGCTGACGTCCAAGGCGCGCTGCTCCGCGGCCGCGCACCTGCTGGAGGTGGTGGGACTCACGGGCCTGGGCGAGCGCTACCCGCACGAGCTGTCCGGCGGCCAGCAGCAGCGCGTGGCGCTGGCGCGCGCGCTGGCGCCCAAACCGGCGCTGATCCTGCTGGACGAGCCGTTTTCCAATCTGGACGTGGACATGCGCGAACGCCTCAGCCAGGAGGTGCGCGCCATTTTGAAGAACCAGGGCAGCACCGCCCTGCTGGTCACGCATGACCAGCACGAGGCGTTCGCGGTGGGTGATCGCGTTGGGGTCATGCACGAGGGGGCGATTGTGCAGACCGACACGCCTTATAACCTGTATCACGAACCCGTGAACCGCTTCGTGGCGGACTTTATCGGTCAGGGCGTGTTCCTGCGCGGCACCTTGACCACGCCGGACACCATCACCACCGAACTGGGCATGATACGCGGACAGCAGCGTCACGACTGGCCGCCCGGCAGCGAGGTGGATCTGTTACTGCGCCCCGACGATGTGGTGCACGACGACAGCGCGCCGCTGCGCGCCGAGGTGCTGTCCAAGGCCTTCAAGGGCGCGGAGATCATGTACACGCTGCGCCTGCCCACCGGCAGCCAGGTGCTGTCGCTGTTTCCCAGCCACCACAACCACGCGCTGGGCGAGCACGTGGGGATCAGGATCGAGGTGGATCACGTGGTGGCGTTCAAGCGCTGAAGCAGTAGGGCCTTATTTACCGCCGTCGGCTTTCAGTTCCTTTTCGACCTGCTCCAGGCTGATGTGGCGCACGTCCTTGCCCTTCACCAGATAGATCACGTATTCGCAGATGTTGCGCGCGTGATCGCCGATGCGCTCCAGGGCGCGCGCGGCCCAGATCACGTTGAGCACGCGCGAGATGGTGCGCGGGTCTTCCATCATGAAGGTGATGAGCTGGCGCATCACGCCTTCATATTCCTGGTCCACCTTGCGATCCTCGCGCGCCACCGACAAGGCCATATCGGTATCCAGACGCGCGAAGGCGTCCAGCGCGTCGTGCACCATGCGCTGCACGTGATTGCCGAGAAACTGTATCTCCTGATAATTGTTCTTGGGCCGCTCCTCGCCCGCCAGGCGCACCGCCATGCGCCCGATCTTGTCCGCCTCGTCGCCGATGCGCTCCAGGTCGGTGATGGTCTTGATCACCGCCATCACCAGGCGCAGGTCGCTCGCCGCGGGCTGACGGCGCGCGATGATCAGGTTGCACTCCTCGTCTATACCCACTTCCATCTGGTTCACCAGATAATCGTTGGTGGACACGCTGGCGCCGAGCTCGGCATCGCCGCGCACCAGCGCGTCCAGCGCCAGTTGCACCTGCTGCTCCACCATGCCGCCCATGTGCAGCACGCGCGAGCGGATTTCTTCCAGTTCCTCGTTATACTGGCGTGAGATGTGGGTTGAGATTTCGGGTTTCATGTGAATTCCTGTTAGCCGTAACGGCCGGTAATGTAGTCTTCCGTCTGCTTCTTGGCCGGGTTGGTGAAGACGGTACTGGTGTCGCCGAACTCCACCAGCTCGCCCAGATGCATGAAGGCAGTATAGTCGGAAACCCGCGCCGCCTGCTGCATGTTGTGGGTAACGATGAAGATGGTGACCTTCTGCTTGAGTTCGGTGATCAGCTCCTCGATGCTGGCGGTGGCGATCGGATCGAGCGCCGAGGTCGGCTCGTCGAACAGCAGGATCTCGGGGTCGGTGGCCAAGGCGCGCGCGATGCACAGGCGCTGCTGCTGCCCGCCCGACAGGTTAAAGGCCAGGTCCTGCAAGCGATCCTTGACTTCGTCCCACAGCGCCGCGTCGCGTAGCGCTTCTTCGACCTTGTCGTCCAGCACCGCGCGGCGCTTGATGTCGCGCACGCGCAGTCCGTAGGCCACGTTCTCATAGATGGACTTGGGAAAAGGGTTTGGCTTCTGGAACACCATCGAGATGCGCATGCGCACCTCGATCGGGTCCACGTTCTTGCCCAGGATGTTGATATTGTCCGGGTGAATGAGGAGCTCGCCCTCGTAGCGGTTGTTGGGATATAGATCGTGCATGCGGTTGAAGCAGCGCAGGAGCGTGGACTTGCCGCAGCCCGAGGCGCCGATGAGGGCGGTGACGCGCTTCTCGGTCAGGTCGAGGTTGATGTTCTTGAGCGCCTGCACGGTGCCGCCGTAATAAAAGTTGAGGTTTTTCACCTGCGCCTTGAGCGACGACAGGACGGCCTGTGCCCGCATCGTTTCGGCGTCCGGCTCGGTCATCCCGCTGAAGTCGTAGGCGGGAACGGTGACGGTCTGCATCTCGGATTTCTTCATGGGTCCTCTATTATAACTCTGAAAAATCCATCCCTGGATTTTTCAGAGACGAAAAGCAAAAAACGTGGTTTTTTCTTTTCTTCATTTTTCAAACACGTGCGTGTTTGAAAAATGGCGGTGCATCCCTGCACCGCGAGGAACCTCTGAATAAGTCAGAGGTTCCTTACCACTTGATGCGCTTGCGGAAGCGGTAGCGGATATAAATGGCGAGTGCGTTCATCGCCAGCGTCATGACGATGATGACGATGCCGGCCGCCGCCGCGTTGTCATGGAACGCCACCTGCGGCCGCGACACCCAACTGAACATCTGGATCGGCAGCACGGTGAACGGTTCAAACAGCCAGTCGAACGAGATGAAAGGCGGCTCGCTCGTGACCGGCGATGGCGGCAGGAAGGCGATGAAGGTGAGCGCGCCGATGGTGATGATCGGCGCGGTCTCGCCGATGGCGCGCGCCAGGCCGATGATGACGCCGGTCAGGATGCCGGCCGTGGAGTAGGGCAGCACGTGGTGCGAGACGGTCTGCCACTTGGTCGCGCCGAGGGCGTAGGCCGCCTCGCGCATGCTGCCGGGAACGGCGCGCAGCGCCTCGCGCGTGGCCACGATCACCACCGGCAGGATCAGCAGGCCGAGCGTCAGCCCTGCCACGAGTACGCTCTCGCCGAAGTCGAGCAGGTACACGAACAGCCCCAGCGCCAGCAGGCCGTAGACGATGGACGGCACGCCGGCCAGGTTGGTGACGTTGATCTCGATCAGATCCGTCATCCAGTTGCGCGGCGCGTACTCCTCGAGGTAGATGGCGGCGGCGATGCCGAGCGGCACCCCGGACAGGGCCGTGACCAGCATCACCAGGATGGTGCCGACCCAGGACGAGAGGATGCCGGCCTCGAGCGGATGACGCGAGGGGAAGGAGGTGAAGAACTGCCAGGTGAGCCGCCCCGAGCCGTCAACGAGCAGATCAATGAACAGCGTGATCAGCGTGACCACGCCGACCATCATCGCCAGCAGGCCGACGATGGCGAAGATCTGGTCCCAGCGCTTGTGCCGGCCGATGAGGGCGCGGAGTTCTTCGATCTTGGGGTCGGGCAGGGCGGACATCAGTACACCTCACGGAAGCGTTTGCGCAACCGGTGGCCGATCACATTGAACGTCAGCGTCATCAGCAGCAGCACCAGAGCGGCGGCGAAGATGCTCTGGTACTCGAGGCTGCCGTGCGGCAGGTCGCCCAGCGCCACCTGCACGATGTAGGCGGTGATGGTGGCGCCGCTTTCCGTGGGATTCCAGGTCAGGTTCGGCTGGGTGCCGGCCGCGATCGCCACTACCATGGTCTCGCCGATGGCGCGCGAGATGGCGAGGACGTAGGCGGCGACGATGCCCGAGGCCGCCGCCGGGGTGATCACCCGGATGGCGGTTTGGAAGCGCGTGGCGCCCATGGCATAGGAGCCCTCGCGGATGTGCATCGGCACGGCGCGCATCGCGTCCTCGGACACCGAGCTCACGTAGGGGATGATCATGATGCCGATCACGATGCCGGCGGAGAGCATGTTGAAGCCCGGCAGGCCGGGATAGATATTCTGCAGCAGCGGCGTGACGAACAGCAGCGCGAAGTAGCCGTACGCCACCGTGGGCACGCCCTCGAGCATCTCGAGGAACGGCTTGACCGTCTCGCGCACCCGGTGCGGCGCGAACTCGGAGAGATAGATGGCGGTGATGGTGCCGAGCGGCACGGCCACCAGCAGCGCCACCGCCGCCACCACCAGCGTGCCGGTCACCAGCGGCAGGATGCCGTAGCGCTTGACCTCGAACATGATGGTCCACTGGGTGTCGGTGAGGAAGTCCACGAGCGAGACGTGCTTGAAGAAACCCAGGGACTCATACACCAGGATGACCACAATGGCGAGGGTCACGGCGACGGCGAAAAACGCCGCCAGGAACAGGAGGCCCTGGATGATGCGCTCCGCCAGGTGGCGCCGGAGCTGATAGGCGAATCGGGAGGGTACTCGCTGGTTCACTGACCTGATATCCGGGGCGCAAGCGAAAAATGACGGGAAATAGAGGATAGGATGCTATTGTTACAATTATATGACAAGCCGAAATATCAGCCCTGGTGCGGCCGATATCTGGCGCGGCCGGAAAAAATGAAGGGTGCCCGAGGCGCCCTTCCAACACGAAAAACCCGGATTACTGCTTGGCCTCGCGCTGGAGCAGTTCCTCGACGCTCACGCCGACCTCGGCGATGCCGCCAAAGCCCGTGCCGGGCTTACCCTTCTTGACGTTCTCGAGCGCCAGCGTGTAGGCCCCGGCCGGCAGGTCCACGAAGCCGACTTCCTTGGAGAGCTGCGCGCCGTGTTTGAGGTAGAACTCAACGAACTCCCTCACCTCGGGCCTGTTCTTCAGCGACTCGGCGTTGACGTAGATGAAGATCGGGCGCGCCAGCGGCTGGTACTTGCCGTTGTTCACCGTCTCGAGCGAGGGCAGGACGGCGGGCGACTTCTCGTCCACTTTGATCGGCACGGCCTTGAGCTTGTCCTTGTTCGCCATGTAGTAGGCCAGGCCGAAGTAGCCGAGCGCGTTCTTGTCGCCGGAGATGAACTGAACGGTCACATTGTCATCTTCGGTCGCCTGGTAGTCGCCGCGTTGCGACTTCGCCTTGCCGACGACCGCCTCGGTGAAGTAGTCGAACGTACCCGAGTCAGCCCCGGCGCCTGCGATCTTCAGGGGGGCGTCCGGGAACGACGGCCGAATCTGCTTCCAGTTCGTGACCTTGCCCTGGGCGGCCGGTTCCCACATCTTTTTGAGTTCGGCGACGGTCAGATAATCCACCCAGTCGTTGGCTTTGTTGACCGCGATCGTCAAGGCGTCGAACGCGACCGGCAGTTCGATGTACTGCACGCCGTTGGGGCCGATACGCGGACTGGTCACCACCGAAGTGCCGTCAAAACCGGCCTTCTTGCAGGCCTCCATTTCCAATTTCAGGATGGGGCGGGAAGCATTGGTGATATCGGTTTCGCCGCGGCAGAATTTCTTGAAGCCGCCGCCGGTGCCGGACACGCCCACCGTCACCTTGATCTTGCCTTGCTTGGCCTTCTGGAACTCCTCCGCCACCGCCTCGGTGATCGGGAACACGGTGCTCGAGCCGTCGGCTTTGACGATTGCCGCGGCCAGCGCGGGCTTCGGCGCCACACCCCATGCCACAGTGAGCACGGCCAGCGCGCCCACGACATTCAAGAACTGTTTCGCAACCATTGCAACGCTCTCCTTAAGGTAAAATGATTGACTCATGCTGAGCGGCATGTTCGCAGAGAAATGTGACAACTTGATGAAAGCACCCGCGCATTTTAGTCATGCGCGGACTCCGCGCCGCGCGCCGTCATGGGGCGCAGCACGTGCGTCGCGGGCTCCGGTTGCAGGGTCACATGCTCGATGGCGTAACGCTCGTGCAGTAACGCGCGCAGTTCATGCAGCACTTGTTCCCAATCTTTTAAATCCCGCACCCGCACGTGCGCCGACAGCGCCACCAGACCGGTGGACAGCGTCCAGATGTGCAAGTCGTGCACCGACAGCACGCCGGGCACCGCCGCGAGCGACTTGCCCACCTCCGGCAAATCCACACCCGGCGGCACTCCTTCCATGAGCACGTGCAGCGCCTCGCGCAGCAGGTTAAAGCTGAAATAGAGAATCAGCGCGCAGATCAACAGCGACAACAAGGGATCAATCGGCGTCCAGCCGGTGAGCAGAATCACCACGCCCGCCGCCAGTGCCGCCACCGAGCCGAGCAAATCGCCCATCACGTGCAACAGCGCGGCGCGCGTGTTGAGCGTCCGCGCGCCGCGCATGAGGATACGCGCGACAATCAGGTTGACAATCAAGCCCAGCGCGGCGACCAGCGTCACCATGCCGCCCATTACCGGCTGCGGGGCGGATAGACGCTGCACGGCGACATAGCCGATGCCGGCCACCACCAGCAGCATGAACAAACCATTACCCAGCGCCACCAGCACCTCGGCGCGTCCCAGGCCATAGGAATGCCGCGCCGAGGGCGGGCGGCGCGCCACCCGGGCGGCAAAGGCGGCCAGCCCCAGGGCGGCGCTGTCCGTCACCATGTGTGCGGCGTCACTGAGCAGGGCCAGCGAACCAGACCACCAACCCGCCACCGCCTCGATCGCGGCGAACGCCGCGGTGATGAGCAAGGCCCACACCAGCCGTGCGGATTGCTGGTCATGCATCGCGTGGGCAGCGTGATGCGTGTGATTGTGATCCGCGTCGTGCACGCTCAGCTCACTCCTCGCGCCGCCACACGCCGGACTTGCCGCCGGATTTTTCCAGCAGGTAGATCGCGTCCAGCGTCATGCCCCGGTCCACGGCCTTGCACATGTCGTAGATGGTGAGCAGCGCGATCTCCACCGCGATCAGCGCCTCCATCTCCACGCCGGTTTGCGCGCTCGCCTCCGCCGTGGCGCGGCAATACACCGCGTTCTCCGCCGGGCGTGGCTCCAGTTCAATCTCCACCTTGCTGAGCGGCACGTTGTGACAGAGCGGAATGAGTTCAGCGGTCTTCTTCGCCGCCATGATGCCCGCCACGCGTGCCACGCCCAGCACGTCGCCCTTGGCGTGCGCGCCCTGCATGATAAGCCGCAAGGTGGCGGGCTGCATGTGGATGCGGCCTTCGGCGCAGGCGCGGCGCGGCGTTACCGGCTTGCCGCCCACGTCCACCATGTGCGCCTCGCCGTGGGCGTTAAAATGGCTTAATTCACTCATGGATGTGGGTGTACACTTTGCTCATGGCGATTAGCGTAAAGTATTTTTCCGGCTTGCGCGAGCGCATGAATCGCGCCGGGGATATTTTACCGACGCAGGGCATCGGCACGGTCGCTGACGCGTGAAACAAAGCGACACACGGCGCGCCCTGGGTGGAACACAACATACCCCGAACCGCCTGAAAGAGTGAACGACACGCCCGCCACCATGAAAAACACCCCGTTGCGCGTCCTCATCATCGAGGACACTGAAAACGACGCCGTGCTGATGACGCGCGAGCTTGCGCGCTGCGGCCATGATCTCGTGACGGAGCGCGTCACCGGCGACGCCGGGTTGCGCGCGGCGCTTGAGCGCCCGTGGGACATCGTGCTCTCGGACTACAGCCTGCCGCATTTCAACGCCCTGGAGGCGCTCGCCATCGTCCAGCAGCATGATCCCGACCTGCCGTTCATCATCGTCTCCGGCACCATCGGCGAGGAACGCGCCGCGGGGGCAATGCGCAAGGGCGCACGCGACTACGTGATGAAGGACCACCTGGCGCGCCTGTGCGCCGTGGTGGAACGCGAGTTGCGCGAGGCCGGGGAACGGCGCAAGCGCAAACAGGCGGAACAGACCGTCACACGCCTGGGGAAGATACTCGACCAGTCGCCGGTGGAAATCTACATCATGGACCCGGTCAGCCTGCGCTTCCTACAGGTCAATCAAACCGCCCTCCACAACCTCGGCTACAGCCTGGAAGAGATGCAGCGCATGAGCGCGCTCGATATCAAGCCGGAGTTCACCCGGCGGCACTTCGCGGAGATCAGCGCCCCGTTGCTGAACGGGACGCGGGATCAGATCCGTTTCGAGACACCGCACCGGCGCAAGGACGGAACAACTTATCCGGCTGAGGTTCAATTGCAATACTCGATTTCCGGAACCGAACCGGTGTTTGTCGCCGTTATTCAGGACATCACCGAGCGCAAGCAGGCCGAGGACACCCTGTTCCGCGAAAAAGAGCGCGCCCAGGTGACCTTGCAGTCCATCGGCGACGGCGTCGTCACCACCGATGCGCAGGGGCTGGTCACGTATCTCAACCCCGTCGCCGAGCGGCTCACCGGCTGGGGCAATGACGAGGCGCAAGGCCAGCTGCTGCTACGTGTGTTCAACGCCATCCATGAGGATACGCGCGCGCCGCTCGAATGCCCGGCCCTGCAGACCCTGCGCGAGCGGCGCATCATCGAGATCAGCGCGCGCGCCTTGCTGATCCGGCGCGATGGCGTGGAGTTCGCGGTGGAGGATTCCACCGCGCCCATCTTCAACCGCGGCGGCGAGATTATCGGCACAGTGCTGGTGTTCCATGACGTGAGTCACACGCGCGCACTGGCCAATCAGATCGCCTACCAGGCGCGTCACGACGCCTTGACCGGCCTGCTCAACCGGCGTGAGTTCGAGTTGCATTTAAATCAAACCCTGGAGAGCGCGCGCAGCGAAGGCAAGCATCATGCCGTATGTTATATGGACCTTGACCAGTTCAAGGTGGTGAATGATACCTGCGGCCACGTCGCGGGCGATGAGCTGCTCAAACAGTTAAGCGCCAAGCTGCAAAAACACATCCGCGAGAACGACATTCTGGCGCGCTTTCGCGGCGACGAGTTCACCGTGCTGCTGCAGGGCTGTCCGCCGGACAAGGCCTATGAAATCGCGGAGGCCTTGCGCTCCGCCGCCAACGAATCGCGCTTTGTCTGGGAAGATAAATCCTTTGAGATGAGCGTGAGCATCGGCCTGGTGCCGATCACCGCCGACAGCGGCAGCGCCGACGATATCATGGCCGCGGCGGACTTGGCCTGTTACGTGGCCAAGGACCACGGGCGCAACCGCGTGCACGTGTACCGCCGCGACGACAGCGCGCTCGCCGAGCGGCACAGTGAGATGCAATGGGTGGGCCGCCTGCAAAAGGCCCTGGAAGAGAACAGCTTCCATCTTTATTACCAGACCATTCTGCCGCTCAACGCGAATGTGAGCCCGGGGGCGCGTTATGAAATCCTGCTGCGCCTGAAGAGCGGCGACGGCGGTCTGGTGCCGCCCAACGCCTTCATCCCCGCCGCCGAGTGCTACAACCTGATGCCGGCCGTAGACCGCTGGGTGATCCGTCATGTGCTCCAGGCGCTCAGCGCGCAAAATCCCGGCCATGCGCTGCACACCTGCGCGCTCAACCTCTCCGGTCAGTCGCTGTGCGATGACCGGTTCCTCGACTTTGTGATTGATGAAGTCAGTCAGGCGAGGATCACACCCGGCCAGATCTGCTTCGAGATCACTGAGACCGCGGCCATCGCCAACCTGTCGCGCGCCATGCGCTTTATCTCCACCTTGAAGAGCATGGGCTGCCGCTTCGCGCTGGATGACTTCGGCAGCGGCCTGTCATCGTTCGCGTATCTCAAAAACCTGCCGGTGGATTATCTCAAGATAGACGGCGGCTTCGTGCGCAACATGGTGCACGACCCGATAGACTACGCCATGGTCGAATCCATCAACCAGATCGGCCACGTGATGCGCATCCAGACCATCGCCGAATCGGTGGAGAGCGAGGACGTCCTCGCCGCGCTCAAAAAACTCGGCGTGGACTACGCGCAAGGCTACGCGATCATGCAGCCGCGGCCCTGGTTACCGGCATCCGGCGCGGACACCGGACGCAACCCCCCCCCCCCGCAGTAAGAAAATGCTGAAAATTTGCGCGCAATCGGGTAAAGTGCGCACTTTTACAGCGTTTTCATTGAGGTAGCCGCATGACTGATTATCTGATCGCCCCCTCCATCCTCTCGGCCAACTTCGCGCGTCTGGGCGAAGAAGTGGACAACGTGCTCAAGGCCGGCGCCGACATCGTGCACTTCGACGTGATGGACAACCACTACGTGCCCAACCTCACCATCGGCCCGCTGATCTGCGAGGCGCTGCGCAAGCACGGCATCACCGCGCCGATAGACGTGCACCTGATGGTGAAACCGGTGGATCGCATCATCCCAGACTTCGCCAAGGCCGGGGCCACCTATATCACCTTCCACCCTGAAGCCACCGAGCACATAGACCGCTCCCTGCAACTGGTGCGTAGCCTCGGCTGCAAGTCCGGCCTGGTGTTCAACCCGGCCACGCCGCTCGATCACTTGAAATACGTGATGGACAAAATTGACATGATTCTGCTCATGTCGGTTAACCCCGGCTTCGGCGGCCAGAGCTTCATCCCCGCCACGCTGCCCAAGCTGCGCGAGGCGCGCAAGCTGATAGACGCAAGCGGTTACAACATCCGCCTGGAAATTGACGGCGGCGTGAACGGCGCGAACATCCGCGAGATCGCCGAGGCCGGCGCGGACACCTTCGTCGCGGGTTCGGCCATCTTCAGTACGCCGGACTACAAGGCCACGATTGCCAAGATGCGTGACGAGCTTGCTAAAGCGAAAGTGAGCCGTGCGGCCTGAATATCCCCCTCACCCTACCCTCTCCCAGAGGGAGAGGGAAAAATATTTCATCCCTCTCCCCAAAGGGGAGAGGGAAATATTTCCTTCCTCTCCCCTTTGGGGAGAGGACTGAGGAGAGGGGTTCGTCTATGAAGTTAAAAACCCCCAAAATGGTATTGATAGATCTGGACGGCACGCTGGTGGACAGCGCGCCCGACCTGGCCTTCTGCGTGGACGAGACGCTCAAACACCTCGGTCTGCCGCCGCAGGGCCTGGAGCGCGTGCGCGACTGGGTGGGCAACGGCGTGGAAAAACTCATGCGCCGCGCGTTGACCGGCGACATCCACGGCGAGCCGTATGCGAATTTACTCTGGCGCGCCATGCCGGTCTTTCTGGAGTTGTATGAGAACAACCTCGCGCAACGCAGCCGGTTGTTTCCCGGCGTGCGCGAGGGCATGGCGCTGCTCAAGGCGCAAGGCATCCAGCTCGGCTGCGTCACCAACAAACTCGCGCGCTACACCGAGCCGTTGCTGAAGCACTTCGGCGTGCGCGACGAGTTCGGCGTCGTGGTGAGCGGCGACACGCTGGCGCAAAAGAAACCGCATCCCGCGCCGCTGCTGCACGCGGCGAAGTTTTTTAACGTCGCGCCGCAGGAGTCGCTCATGGTGGGTGACTCGGTGCACGACGTGGAGGCCGCGCGCGCGGCGGGCTTCCAGATCGCCTGCGTGAGCTACGGCTACAACCACGGCGAAGACATCCGCGCCGCCCACCCTGACGCGGTGATAGACTCTCTGGTAGAATTACCGGATATGTTCAACAAAGAAGTAGCAAGTGACAAGTTTCAAGTAGCAAGAATATGAAAAACCATTGGGCCTTATTTTTCCTTTCTTGCCTTGTAACTTACCACTTGTCACTTGCTACTGTCTTATATGACACCGCAACTGTTTCACACCCTGGCCAACCAGGGCTATAACCGCATCCCGCTGGTGCGCGAGGTGCTGGCCGACCTCGACACACCATTAAGCGCCTACCTCAAGCTCGCCGACGCGCCCTATTCGTATTTATTCGAATCGGTGCAGGGCGGCGAGAAGTGGGGGCGCTACTCCATCATCGGCCTGCCTTGCCGCACCCTGGTGCGCGTGTTCGGGCACGACATCAGCGTGGAAAAAGACGGCGCCATCACTGAGCGCGCGCAAAGCCAGGATCCGCTCGCCTGGATCGAGCAATTTCAGGCGCGCTACAAAATCGCCCCCGCCGCCGGGCTACCGCGCTTCACCGGCGGGCTGGTCGGCTATTTCGGCTACGACACGGTGCGTTACATCGAGCCGCGTCTGGCCCAATGCAACAAGCCCGATCAGCTCGGCACGCCGGACATCCTGCTCATGGTGTCGGACGAGGTGGTGGTGTTCGATAACTTGAGCGGCAAACTGCATCTGGTGATTCACGTCAACCCAGCCATTGCCGACGCCTGGGACAAGGCGCACGCGCGCCTGGATGAACTGTGTGCGCGCCTGCGGCGCGCCACGCCGCGCCCGCCTGATAATCCCGTCACACCGCTGCGCGAGACGGATTTCGTGTCCGGCTTTACTCAAGCAGGCTTTGAAGACGCGGTGGCGCGCGCCAAACATTACATCGTCGAGGGCGACATCATGCAAGTCGTCCTGGCGCAGCGCCTGAGCGCGCCGTATCAGGGCAGCGCGCTGAACTTCTACCGCGCGCTGCGTGGTTTGAATCCATCGCCCTATATGTTTTATCTTAATCTCGGCGACTTTCACGTAGCCGGTTCGTCGCCGGAAATTCTGACGCGCGTGGAGGACGGCGTGATCACCGTGCGCCCCATTGCGGGCACGCGCAAGCGCGGCGTCACCGAACAAGAGGATCGCGCGCTGGAAGTGGAATTACTCGCCGACCCGAAAGAGCGCGCCGAGCACTTGATGCTGATAGACCTTGGGCGCAACGACGTGGGGCGCGTGGCCGAAACCGGCAGCGTTAAACTGACTGAAAAAATGGTCATCGAACGCTACTCGCACGTGATGCACATCGTGTCCAATGTCAGCGGGCGTTTGAAGCAGGACATGACGGCGCTGGACGCGCTGCGCGCCACCTTCCCCGCCGGCACGGTGAGCGGCGCGCCCAAAATCCGCGCCATGGAAATCATAGACGAACTGGAGCCGGTGAAGCGCGGCATCTACTCCGGCGCGGTGGGCTATCTGGGCTGGAACGGCAACATGGACACCGCGATAGCGATCCGCACCGCGCTGCTCAAAGACGGTATGCTGCACGTACAGGCGGGCGCGGGCATCGTCGCCGATTCGGTGCCGCGCAAGGAATGGGAAGAGACCATGAGCAAGGCGCGTGCCCTGGTGAGCGCGGCGGTCACCGCCTCGCACGGCCTGGAAGTGACAGGGGAGGCAGCGCCATGCTCCTGATGATAGACAACTACGATTCGTTCACCTACAACCTGGTGCAATATCTGGGCGAGCTGGGCGCGGACGTGCGCGTGTTCCGCAACGACCGGATCACGCTCGCCGGAATCAAACAGCTCGCGCCCGCGCACATCGTGATCTCGCCCGGCCCGTGCACGCCCAATGAGGCGGGCGTGTCGGTGGATACGATCAAGGAATTCGCGGGCAAGATTCCGCTGCTCGGCGTGTGCCTCGGTCATCAAAGCATCGGCCAGGCGTTCGGCGGCAAGATCGTGCACGCGCGCGAACTGATGCACGGCAAGACCTCGATGATTCATCATACGGGCAAAGGCGTGTTCAAAGACCTACCCAATCCGTTCGAGGCCACGCGTTATCACTCGCTGGTGATTGAAAAACAATCGCTGCCGGAGTGCCTGGAAATCACCGCGTGGACGGAGAACGAAAAAGGCGAGATGGACGAGATCATGGGCGTGCGCCACAAGACGCTTAATGTCGAGGGCGTGCAGTTTCATCCGGAGTCCATCCTGACCCAGCACGGCCACGATTTGCTGAAGAATTTTCTGGATTATAAATAGCCATGGATATGCAGACCGCCATCCGCGCCGTGACCGAGCGGCGCGATTTGTCAGAGGAACAGATGACCGCCGTGATGGAGATCATCATGGGCGGCGCGGCCACCCCGGCGCAGATCGGCGGCTTTCTCATCGGCCTGCGCATGAAGGGTGAGACCACTGAGGAAATCGCGGCGGCGGCGCGCGTGATGCGCGCGCTCGCCACCCGGGTCGAGGTGCACGACGAACACCTGGTGGACACCTGCGGCACCGGCGGCGATGGCACGCACACCTTCAATATCTCCACGGCGAGCGCCTTCGTCGCGGCGGCGGCCGGCGCGCGCGTCGCCAAACACGGCAACCGTTCGGTATCAAGCAAATCCGGCAGCGCCGACGTGCTGGAGGCGGCGGGCGTGAACCTTGATCTCACGCCGGAGCAGGTCGCCGAGTGCATCGAAAAAATCGGCGTGGGATTTTTATTCGCGCCCAGACACCACGGCGCCATGAAGCACGCCATCGGCCCGCGGCGCGAGATGGGCGTGCGCACCATTTTTAACCTGCTCGGCCCCCTCACCAACCCGGCGGGCGCGCGCAACCAGGTGCTCGGCGTGTGGAGCAAGGACTGGCTCACGCCGCTGGCCGAAGTGCTCGCCCGCCTCGGCGGCCGTCACGTCATGGTGGTCAACGCCGAAGACGGCATGGACGAAATCAGCATCGCCTCGCCCACGCACGTCGCGGAACTCAAAAACGGGATTATCACCCATTATGTGATTACACCCGAAGAGTTCGGCATCGCGCGCGCCGACGTTGCGAGCCTGATGGTAATCGGCCCGAAACAAAGCCTGGGTTTGATACGCACGGTGCTGGACGACACGCCCGGCCCCGCGCTGGACATCGTGGCGCTCAATGCCGGTGCGGCGATTTACGCCGCCGGCATCACGGATACATTGGAGCAAGGCGTGCGTAAGGCGCAAGCGGCCATCGCCAGCGGCGCGGCGCGGGAAAAATTCAACGCGCTGATCGAATTTACCAGCCGTTTCAAGAGTTGATGGCCGCCGACATTCTGCAAAAAATCCTCAAGCGCAAGGCCCAAGAAGTGGCAGAGCGCAGCGCGGCGCTGCCCTTGCGCGCATTAAGCCGGCGCGCCGCGCAGGCGCCCGCGCCGCGCGGCTTTGCCGCCGCCATCGAGGCGAAAATCCACCGCGGCGAAGCGGCGGTGATCGCCGAGATCAAAAAGGCCTCGCCCAGCAAGGGCGTGATGCGCGCCGACTTTCATCCCGCCGAGATCGCGCAATCCTATGAACGCGCGGGCGCGGCGTGTCTGTCGGTGCTCACCGACCGCGATTTTTTCCAGGGCGACGACGCCTATCTGCAACAGGCGCGCGCGGCGACATCGCTCCCGGTGCTGCGCAAGGACTTCATCATTGACGCCTATCAGGTCCACGAGGCGCGCTCGCTCGGCGCAGACTGCATCCTGCTCATCGCCGCCGCCCTGGATGATGAGCAGTTGCGAGAGTTCGCCGCGCTCGCCGCGCATCTCAACCTGGATGTCCTGGTCGAGGCGCATGACGCCGATGAACTGGAACGCGCGCTGGCGCTGGACACCCAGCTCATCGGCATCAACAACCGCGACCTGCGCACCTTTGAGACCGCGCTCTCCACCACGCTCGACCTGCTCGATAAAATTCCTCACGACCGTATCGTGGTGACCGAAAGCGGCATCCACACGCCGCGGGACGTCGCACTGATGCGCACGCACGGCGTACACGCGTTTCTGGTGGGTGAAGCGTTCATGCGCGCCGCCGATCCCGGCGCCGCGCTGGTCAAGCTATTCAAACCAGTGGCGCCGCGCTGAAAACGATAGCGGCCGGCCATACCCTGTCCCAGGGACATGACGTAGAATGATCATCAGGCTTCAACCAGGGAGGACTCCGCCATGACCCGCACGTCCCGTTCCAGGCCGCACGCGGAACCGGAGCTCGCCGGCCGCATTCTCGATACCGCCATCGCTCTCGCCGAACAGAGCTCCTGGGAAGCGGTGCGGCTCCATGCCGTCGCCGCGGGGCTGGGTATCTCCCTCGACGCTATTCGCGTTCACTTCCGGGAAAAGGAAGATCTGGTCGAGGCCTGGTTCGACCGCGCCGATCGCGCCATGCTGCTCGATGCGGCACACCCGGAGTTCAGCGCCCTCGGCGCCCGCGCGCGCCTGGTGCGCGCCATGATGACTTGGCTCGACACCCTGGCGGCGCACCGGCGCGTCACGCGCGAGATGATTCTCAATAAACTCGAACCGGGCCATCTGCACATCCAGATCCCGGCGCTGCTGCGCATCAGCCGCACCGTACAATGGCTGCGCGAGGCGGCCGGCAGGGAGACGACCTTTGCCTGGCGCGCCCTGGAAGAAACCGCCACCACCGCCATCTTTGTCACCGCCTTCTGCTATTGGCTATATGACGATTCCGCGCAGGCGGCGCGCACGCGCGCGCTGCTGGAGCAGGAGCTGGCGTTGGCGGAAGGCATCGCGCGGCGTGTTTACGGATGCGGCGGCGCGCCGCGGGCAACACCGGCGTCAACCGGCGCTGAGCCGCGCAATAGCTGAGCGTGCCGGCGCGCTTTTCTGATCGGCAAGCGTGGACACGCTGACCCACGCCCTGAGCGGCGCCCTTATCGCGCGCGTCCTGCCGCCGTCTCGAGACCACCCGCTTAGCCCGCGTGCCGCGCTGGCGGCGGGCGCGGCGGCGGCGACGTTTCCGGATATCGACATCGTCCTGCGTCTCGCCGATACCCTCACCTACCTCAATCACCATCAGGGCCTGACCCATTCGCTGCTGCTCTGGCCTGTCTGGGCGGGGTTGCTCGCGCTGCTTTTCGCCCTGGCATCACGCTGGCGTTATTCTTGGCGGGCGTTTTTGCCTCTGGCCCTGGCCGGCATCGCGGTTCATATCCTCGCCGATCTCATCACCGCCTACGGGGTGCAACTGTTCGCGCCGTTCTCCGCGCGGCGCTATGCCTGGGATGTGAGCTTTCCGCTCGATCCCGGCTTCACCGGGATTCTTGTTGCGGGCCTGATCCTGAGTTGGCGCTGGCCGGCGCGGCGCGCCCTGCCGCGCGCGGCCCTCGCCGCGCTGGTCCTCTACGTGGGCGCAGAAGCGGCATTACGCCAACAGGCCCTCGACCTCGCGCAAAACTTTGCGCAAACGCATGCCGCCACCCGTGTCTATGCCTTACCCCAGCCGCCCACGCCCTTCCATTGGCTGCTCGTGGTTGCCGCGCAAGATCGTTACCACGTTGCGCGGGTAAATCTTGCCGCGAGGACCGTGCGCGCTGCGGCGCCCGCTGCACCCACAGTGGCCCGCTACCTTGCCGGTTTCCAGCCCCCGGCACAGCTCGACTGGCAGCGGCACGCGCGCCCTGGCGGGAAGACCGCCGAGCCATCCCTCGCCCGCGCCGCCTGGGAGGCGCCGGCCCTCGCGCCCGTGCGCGAATTCATGCGCCTGCCCGCTCTCGACGGCATCTTCGACGAGCGCGGCGCGACCTGCGTGCGCTTTGTCGATCTGCGCTTCACCCTGCCGGGCCTCGCTCCTTCATTCCGCTATGGCGCCTGTCGTGACGAGGCGTCAGCGCCATGGCGCCTCCAACGCTGGCATGGGGACTTTTATATCGATTAGAGAAACACAGGCTGAGCACGGCTATGGCGTGACTGCGCCGGCAGGCTTTGTGTATACTGCCGTTACCAAGCATGAGCATGATTGGTGGGTTGGCTGGATAGAAGAGGTTCCAGGCGTCAACTGCCAGGAGCGTACTCACCAATAACTCGTGGTGAGTCTCAAGCTTGCCCTGAAAGAAGCCCTGGAGTTCAATCGTCAGGATGCCCTGAATTGATTTGTCATTCCCGCGAAGGCGGGAATCTAGTGTCGTGGATTTTAAAGTAAAAAGTCGCTGGATCCCCGCCTTCGCGGGGATGACACGGTTTTTTGTATTTATAGAGGCGCCCTATAAATGAATAAACAGGAAATAATTGCTTTTGAGCGTTCCAGCCGTCAAGTAACCGCTTCTCCCTTATCGAAACTGTCCGCGCTTAATAGCGCGGTTGAGTCCTGCCGCCCATGAAAGCACGTGTGAAGTGGGTTGAGAATAGTGTGTTCGTCGCACAAAGTGGTAGCGGCCACTCGGTGGTGCTGGACGGGCCGCCGGAGGCGGGCGGGCAGAACCTGGGTGTGCGTCCGATGGAGATGGTGCTGATGGGCCTAGGCGGCTGCACGGCGTTTGACGTGGTGGACATCCTCAAGAAAAAGCGCGAGCAGGTGAGCGGCTGCGTGGTGGAGATCGAGGCCGAGCGCGCCGAGACGACGCCCAAGGTATTCACCAAAATCCACGTGCGTTATATCGTCACCGGCAAGGACATCAAGGAAGAATCGGTCAAGCGCGCCGTGGAGTTGTCGGCGGAAAAATACTGCTCGGTGTCCCTCATGCTCAGAAAAACCGCCGCCATGACGCACGACTACCAGATCCTCAACGAGAGCTGACCGGCGTTGACCGCGCCCCGTCCCTCACCCCTCTCCGGCCTGCGCCATCTGGCGCTCAACGTGAACAACCTCGCCGCCTGCGAGGCGTTCTACGTGGGCTTGCTGGGCCTGCGCGTGGACTGGCGGCCCGATGCGGACAACCTGTATCTCACCTCCGGCGGCGACAACCTCGCCCTGCACCGCGCCCAGGTCAGCCCTGGCGCCAATAACATGTTGAAAAAGTCCATCCCTGGCCTTTTTCAACGCGCAAAGCAAAAAGCGTGGTTTTTGCTTTGCGCCGGCCGGGCGCAGCGCCTCAATCACTTCGGCTTCGTGCTGGACGCCCCGCAACAGGCGGACGCCTGGCATGACTATTTGCGCGACCAGGGCGTGATGATCAAGGCCGCGCCGCGCGACCACCGCGACGGTTCGCGCAGCTTCTACTGCCTAGACCCGGACGGTAACACCGTGCAATTTATTTTCTTGCCAACCAAGACGCAAAATGATGCATAATTGCGCGCTCATAATCCGGCTATAGCCGCTTTGCATATAAGTAACTGGAGGACACCGCCATGTTGAAGCCGCAAAAAAAACTCAAGCTACAGGGCTTTAACAACCTGACCAAAACCTTGAGCTTCAACATCTATGATATGTGCTATGCGACCTCCGAAGCGCAGCAGTCCGCGTACATCAAGTATATTGACGAGGCCTACAACGCCGAGCGCCTGACGCACATCCTGACCGAGGTGTGCCACATCATCGGCGCCAATATCCTCAACATCGCGCACCAGGATTACGACCCGCAGGGCGCGAGCGTCACCATGCTCATCTCCGAAGAGTCGGTGATCCCCACCGAGGCCGCCGGCGCCGAAGGCCCCGGCCCGCTGCCGGAGACGCTGCGAGCGCCGGAGCGAGCGCGCGAATCGGTGGTGGCGCATCTGGACAAGAGCCACATCACCGTGCACACCTACCCGGAGAGCCACCCCGACAAAGGCATCAGTACCTTCCGCGCCGACATAGACGTGTCCACCTGCGGACGCATCTCACCGCTGCGCGCCTTGAATTATCTGGTGCACAGCTTCGACTCGGACATCGTGATCATGGACTACCGCGTGCGCGGCTTCACGCGCGACATCACCGGCAAGAAGCTGTTCATGGACCATAACATCAACTCGATCCAGAACTTCATCGCACGCGACACGCGCGAGCGCTACCAGATGGTGGACGTGAACGTGTACCAGGAAAACATCTTCCACACCAAGATGATCCTGAAAGAATTCGGGCTGGACAACTATCTGTTCGGCGCCACCGAAGCGGAGCTGGAACCCAAAGAACAGGAGCGCACCAAGCAGAGCCTGAAGCGAGAGATGTCGGAAATTTTCTACGGGCGCAACCTCTCGCGCTAACGCCCGTTACAGCCAGTACGCCGTACCCGTCATCACCCCGGCGGCCAGCGCCATGAGCTTTTTCACCGGCGGCGGCAACTCCGCCGCCCCGGCCTCCACCGCCTGGGTCGCATGCATCGCCTCATCCTCACGCATCGCCTCCAAAATCGTGCGGCTCCTGGCGTCTTCCTGGGACAGGCGCGCGCGATGCCCATCGAGATGCCGCACCACCTGGCGCTCGGTCTCGGCGACAAAGCCCAGACTCCACTTGTCACCGGCCAGGCCGGAAACCAGTCCAATGGCGAACGACCCGGCATACCACACAGGATTCAACACGCTGGTGCGCCCGCCCAACTCGCGCACGCGCTGCTCGCACCAGGCCAGATGATCGTTCTCCTCGGCCGCCGCACGCTGCATGTGCGCGCGCACCTCCGGCTTTTCAGCGCTCAGGGCGTGACCGCGATACAAGGCCTGCGCCGCCACCTCGCCCGCGTGATTGACGCGCATCAGGCGCGCCGCCCCGGCCTTTTGCTGTGCATCGAGCGCCGCATCACTTAAGTCCGCCGCAGGCGTGGGCCGTTGCGCGGACGCGGGCGCGCACACGGTGTGCAACGCCTCATCCAGCCCCATCAAAACCCGGTCGGCCAGACTATAGGAACGAATGGTCATCATCAAAGTATCGCGCGACGCGGAGCCATGCGCAAGCGGCTATAATAGTGTGCTTCGAGTATGATGAACTATGAGCGAACCCTATTACCGCCACCACGTCTTCTTCTGCACCAACCAGCGCGAGGGAGGTAAAACCTGCTGCAACAACTGCGGCGCGACGGCGATGCGCGACTACGCCAAGGAACGCACCAAGAGCTTAGGGCTAGCGGGACCGGGCCAGACCCGCATCAACAACGCCGGCTGCCTGGATCGCTGCGAGCAGGGGCCGGTGATCGTGGTCTATCCCGAAGGCGTGTGGTACACCTATGTGGATCAGGAAGACATAGACGAGATCATCGAACAACACCTGCGCCACGGCCGCATCGTGGAGCGGCTGCGCATTTAAAATCGCATGACTCAAACCGCCGCGTCCGCCGTTATCGCGCGTGGGCTGCGTAAAATCTATGGCGGCGTGCCCGTCGTAGACAACATAGACCTCGACCTCCCCTCCGGACAATGCTTCGGTCTGCTCGGCCCGAACGGCGCGGGCAAGACTACCACGCTGCGCATGTTGCTCGGCGCCACGCCGCCGGACGGTGGCACGCTCGAAGTACTCGGCCATCCGATTCCCGCACAGGCGCGTGAGATGCACGCGCGTGTGGGCGTGGTGCCGCAACAGGACAATCTCGACCCCGATTTCACGGTGATTGAAAACCTGCGCGTCTACGCCAGCTACTTTGGCTTGTCTGGCCCCGTGCTGGAGCGGCGCATCGAGGAAGTGCTCGGCTTCGCGGCGCTGGAAGGCAAGGCGCGGGCGGGCATCAATACCCTGTCCGGCGGCATGAAGCGCAGGCTCACCCTGGCGCGCGCGCTCATCAACGATCCCGAATTGCTGATTCTCGACGAACCCACCACCGGCCTCGACCCGCAGGCGCGGCAGATGCTGTGGCAGCGCCTGCGCACGCTGATGGCGCAAGGCAAGACGCTGATCCTCACCACCCACTACATGGAAGAGGCCGAGCGCCTGTGCCAGCGCATCGCGGTGATGGATCACGGACGCATCCTGGCCGAAGACAGCCCCGCGGGATTGATCGGGCGTCACATCGAACCGCAAGTGGTCGAGGTATACGGCGCCGGTGTCGAGGCCTGGTTAAACCGTCACGCGCGCGCTCACGTGGAACGCGCCGAGCACATCGGCGAAACGGTGTTCTGTTACGCGCATGACGTGCGCGCGCTGCTGGATGACCTGATCGCGCGCACCGAGCTGCGCTACATCCACCGCCCGGCCAACCTGGAAGACGTGTTTCTCAAACTCACCGGGCGCGACCTCAGGGATTAGTCATGGACTACTCCTTACCCGCTCTAAGCCTGCGTTTTCTTCCCGTCTGGCGGCGCAACTTTCTGGTGTGGCGCAAGCTGTTTGGGGCCTCCATGCTCGCCAACTTCATCGAGCCGCTACTCTATCTGTTCGCGCTCGGCTTCGGCCTCGGCGTGTTCGTGGGCGAGGTGCAGGGCATGCCCTACAGCGTGTTCCTCGCCTCCGGCCTGGTGTGCGCGAGCGCCATGAATACCGCCACCTTCGAGGGCCTGTATTCCGCCTACACGCGCATGGCGCACCAGCAAACCTGGGGCGGCATGCTCGCCACCCCGCTCAGGGTGGACGACATCGTGCTGGGCGAAATACTCTGGGCCGGCACCAAGAGCCTGATCTCGGTCGCGCCCATCCTCGCGGTCGCGGCGGCGCTGGGGCTGGTGCACGATGCCAACGCCCTGTGGGTG